>JBIKVO010000150.1:0-7051 GCA_044356795.1 Caulobacterales bacterium | reverse complement strand
CTGATCGTTGGGTTCATTCTTCCGGTTTTTAGACCGGGAGGAAGGGATGCCGACGAGGAGGCCGAAGATGCGCGATGTGCGCGAAGTTTTGCGATTGCACCTTGGAGCCGGCTTGGCGGGTCTTTGCGCTTGAACGCGCTTGGGATTGACGACAAAGACAAAACCGGCTGCAGCCAACGCCCTCACCAGGCGCGCGCCATAGGCGCCGATAGAGTGACGCACAACCCGCCTGACGCCTAACCGGGTCAGCCGATCTATGATGACGGCAATTCGATGACGGCAATTCCGGCCGACGCATGGGACGCTTTGAAACTGCGGCCTGATGGAGCAACGGCAACGTCCAACCAATCCCGCCCGACATCGACGCCGGCGGCCATGGGCGTCATCATGGATGTCTCTCCTGTAAGGCGGCGAGCCTGCCAAACCAGGGGGACCTCGGGCCATACCGATCTACCGATCAAGATGACATCGCAACCGTTAGCGCCAGGAGAGCGGGTCATCAAAGACATCCGCCGGGCAAGGCCTCGGCAGTTTTCGGCCGAAGAGAAATTCCGCATCGTGCTGAAAGGCCTGCGCGGCGAAAACAGCATTGCCGAGATCTGTCGACGCGAGGGCATCGCATCGCCCATGGACTATGCTTGGTCCAAAGAAATGCTGGGTGCGGCGGAAAAGCAATCGACCCGGTGAACCGATTGCCCGCAGAACGACAAGCGCCGCCTAGCCGGCGACACCGCGCACGCCGCATAGGATCAAACCCCGAGGAGCCAAGTCCTCTCAACGCTGCAGCGGAGAATGTCTCAAACCATCTGACGACGGACATGTGCGCTTTCGATGTCTGTTTGCGCGAAGTCGTCGCCGACGAACAAAAGTGGGCGCTTGCGGCACTTTGCGAGCGCATAAGCAAAGCAATCGCCGAAATTCAGCCCTGCCGGATGGACGCCCTTGCCCCATCGGCCATAGGCGTTCGCCACGACCTCGGCGTCCGCCTCTGTCACGGGCGCGATCGTGGCGCCAAGCCCTTCACTAAGCCCAGCCATTGCTTCGCCGACCCCGCGCCGACGCGAAACGATCAAGGCCTCAGCGACAGTCGCCGCTGAGATCGCCAAATCGTCGGCGTGCGCCAACGCTTCCGCGATGTCTTCAGCTTCCCGCTCACCCAATACGATCGCCATCAGCGCAGAGGTTGCGAGTACGATCACGATGCGGGGCTTATCGGGGCAAGCCGTCATCGTCATAAAGGAAGTCCTGGCTGCGCGCCGCGCCAGGCCCAGACTTCGCTGTAGCCACGGCCGCGCGTGCAGCGGCGATGACACGGCGGGGTTCGTCTGCGCTGATCGGCGCGCGGATCGCCGCCAAGCGTACAACAGGCTGGTCATGACGCGTCAACACGATCTCCTCGCCCTCCTCAGCGCGACGCACGAGATCAGTGAGTTGAGCTTTGGCTTTTGGCTTTGGTTATGGGTACAGGCATAGGCTTAGCTCCACCAGCAGAAATTAGACCATCAATTAGTCCAAATCAAGCTTTTCGAAGAGTTTTGGCCTTAGTCTGAAGCGGTCATATTCCCATGCTGCGTTTCCATTGGGCGAGATCGCGTCCACCAGAGTCCTCTGATCGCGTTCTCTCATCGCGTGGGTCAAGTGGCGATCTTCGACCTGCCGGCCTGGTCGGGGTCATGACGGCGTCAATTAAGGCGGCCGGTGGTGGAACCGGCTCAGGCCGCGCGCGGGGTAAGCATCGGGGCGGCGGCGGGCGGGGCAAGGGTGTATTTGTCGGTGTCTTCGCCGGCGCTGATTTCGGCGCGCGCTTCGCCAGACAAATCGCGGTGCTGGCGCTGCCACGCGTCATTGGCGTCCATCAAGACGGCGCCGACGAGGCGCATGTTCGACGCTTCGTTGGGGACGATGCCGACGACATCGGCGCGTCGTTCCCGCTATTGTCGCCTCGCTTCAGGGCCCAGGCCCAGGCCGAACAATGACGCCACACCGTGAACGCGGCCAGATGCATGCGGGTCCGCGCCGACGCGCACGCGTGACACGCGCAGGACGGCTCGACGCGGGCGGCCAGTTTTATTAGACCAAGTCCGGCGATCCGCTTCTGCACAACAAGGGCCGTCCATGGGCGTTTTAACGACCATCCTCCAACCGATGCAATTCAACCGGCTGCAGCCCCCCGACGAGGGCGCGACTGGCCCCGCAGGTCAGGTGTCGCCGGCTTTGTTTGTCACCGAGATGGAGCCGATCACCGACGCGCTGATGCGGGCGATGCCGCAAGGCGTCGCATGGTCGATCCCGGCGCCGGATGAACATATCCTGCCCAACCGCCTGATCGTCGGCGATTTCCTCAATCGCTTGGATACCGCGGTGGACGATAGCCTTAGCAAAGCGACGGCCAACCTGGCCGGCGACAGCCGCATCGTTTGTAAGCGCAGCTTTGATGGCGCCCTTACGGTGGTGATCGCCACAGCGAACGCACAGGCGCTGGTCGATGCGATTGCGACGGCGGCGCCGGGCGTAGGCGCGTATTTTACCCTCAATCCGTGGGAGGCCCTGGAAGCCGCGACCCCCACATTGGCGGAAGCCATCGAGGCCCGCGCCTTCTGGCCGGTGCTGAAGAAAATGGTGCGCGATGGCGAGGATATGAGCAAGCCCCGCCAGATCCGCTTGTGCTTCATCGCCCGCCATAGCGCACAGCCTGGCAAAGGGCCAAACTGGGACGGGCTGGAGCGCGAGGCGCGCGACATCGGCTTTTCTGCGCGTCGTCATGGCGCGGGCATCGATCTCGACGCTGTGACGGTGTTGTCCGGCGATGAGGTGAACAAAATGGCGATCCAGGTGGCGCTGTGGATCGAGCGCCACAATGTGGGCTTCGACGGTTGGGAAGCGCAAAACCTGAACCAGAAGCCGGGCGAAGGGTGAGCAGCGACACGCGCGCCGGCGGAAGGGTTCTGCACCGAGACAGCCTCCCCATCCGGCATGCCGGGTGGCGTGACGGCCCAGCGTCGCTCAGAAGCGCCCGCTAACCCGCCGCCCGTAAAGCAGCGATATCCTGAAGGAACTTCTTCACCCCGCCCTGCGGGTCGGTTTCGGTGGACAAGTCGGTCCGGAAGCCGCGCACCAGGCCGTCCGGATCAACCACGAGATAGCTCGGCACCCACTGGATCTGGAACGCCCTGTAGAGGGCGCGCTCCGGATCCAACATCACGGGATAGGTGATCTGCTTCTGCGCGACATAATCCTGCACGCTGGCATAGCTCGCGGTGCGCCGATCGACATGCACCGACACAAACCGCAAATCTGGATCCTGCGCGATCGCGCGCGCGAGTGCTGCGGTATGATCAGCGTCGCGCATGCAATCGGGGCACCAGATGCCCCAGAAATCAATCACCGTCCATTTGCCCTTCAGATCGGCCTCCGTCAACGAGCCCCCGGCCGACAATGCGGCGCGGAAGGGCGGGATCGGTTGGCCAATCAGAGCATAGGATTTCGGGCGCTTGTCTTCGACCGCCGCGGGTTGGGCTGTCGGTGTTTCGCCGGGCGCGGGGCCGGGCGCGGGGCTGCATCCGCTTGCCATCAGGGTCGCCACGGCAAAGCCCGCCAAAGCCCATGCCCGCATCGTGTGTCTCCCGTTTGCCATTGTCGCGTCACGCGCGCACCCGTTCTTGTCGCCCGCCTCCGTCCCGCCGACAAGGGCCCAATCTTAGAAAGGGCCCAATCTTGGAAGGGGCCCAATCTCGGAAGGGGCCCAATCTTGGAAGGGGCCCGGTCTTGGGAAGCCCTTGAGCGTTTCTAAGTCGGCGGCGTCCAGCGCATTTCCATCAGGATATCGCCGCCGGCCAGCGCTTCCAAACGGGCCGGGCCCTGGCGCGGCAGGTTCATTGCCTGCGCCGGACGAAACACCCGCACAAATGCGCTGTCGAGGCTGGACTTGCAAATCTGGCGGCGCTCCCCCGCGACCAGCTCCCCCACGCAATGGATGGTTTCTTCAGGCGGAAGATCGCGCAAACGGGTGGAGCCGATCACATCCGACAATGGACCAGCCACCGCCGGACTGCGCGTCACAACCCGTGAGACCATCCGATCGCCGGCGCCCGCAAAAATCTCAAACAGCGTCATGCCATCGCCATTGGCTTGAATGACGGACAGCACTTGGCGGTCGATCACGGTTTTGCCCGCGACCAGGTCCAAGCCAGGAAAATACGGCGCCAGGGCATCAGGCGAAAATGCAGCGGCGCTTGTCAGGTCCATCGCCCCCTCCGGTCCGATGAACAAGACAGGACGCACGGGCGCTGGCGCAGCAGCGGCTGGCGGTGCAGCGCCATCGCCCTGCACCCCCGCCGAACCATCCCCGGGCGCCGCGCCGTCACAAGCGGCAAGCGCCATCAGGCCTGCCGCCAAGGCCAGCGCCGATCGCTTATGAGAAGATTTCAAACAGCCCGGCAGCACCCATGCCTCCGCCGACGCACATGGTGACAACCCCGTACTTCGCCTTTCTGCGCCGGCCTTCCAAGAGGATATGCCCTGTCAGGCGAGCGCCGGTCATGCCGTAAGGGTGACCAATCGCGATCGACCCGCCGTTCACATTGTACTGTTCAGGATCAATGCCGAGGGCGTCGCGCGAATAGAGGCACTGGCTGGCGAACGCCTCGTTCAGCTCCCACAGATCAATGTCCGACACTTTCAAACCGTGGCGCTGCAGCAGGCGTGGAACGGCAAACACCGGGCCGATGCCCATTTCATCAGGCGCACAGCCAGCCACCGCAAAACCCATGAAACGACCCAGCGGCTCAAGTCCTTTTTTCTCCGCCAGCTTGGCCTCCATCAGCACCACAGCCGCCGCCCCGTCGGACAGCTGGCTGGCATTGCCGGCGGTGATGAATTTGCCTGGTCCCTTCACCGGCTGCAACGCGGCAAGCCCTTCCAAGGTGGTGTCGGGACGATTGCACTCGTCCTTGTCGACGACCGTGTCGACAATCGATTCTTGTTTCGTCGCCTTATCGACAACCTTCATCCGGGTCGCCATCGGCACGATCTCATCTTTGAATTTTCCGGCCTGTTGCGCCGCCGCCATGCGCATTTGTGACTGGTAACTATAGGCATCCTGCGCCTCGCGGCTGATCTTGTACCGCTGCGCAACGATATCGGCGGTGTCGATCATCGGCATCCAGAGATCGGCGCGTTCATGCATCAGCTTTTCTTCGGTGAACATGTGGGTGTTCATGTGCCCGCCCATCTGGACAAGGCTGATGCTTTCCACCCCGCCGCCGACGGCGACGTCAGCGCCTTCGTCGGTGATGTAGCGCGCCGCCATCGCGATCGCGTTGAGGCCCGACGAACAAAAGCGGTTGATCGTTACGCCAGACGTTGTCACCGGCAGGCCGGCCCACATCGCCGCGTTGCGCGCCACATTGTGGCCAGTCGCGCCTTCCGGATTGCCCGCGCCGAGAAACACGTCTTCGACGTCGGCGGGATCAATCTTGGCGCGCGCCACGGCGTGTTGGATCGCAGTCCCCGCCATCGCGGCGCCATGGGTCATGTTGAACCCGCCGCGGATCGATTTGGCAAGGCCCGTGCGGGCGGTAGAGACGATAACGGCTTGGCGATGCATGGGCGGCCTCCCTCGAGCGCTTTCGGACGCAATGGTGCGCCGCAGGGACCACAGCTTGCAGCCGCCGTCAACGCGAACCAGGGGCGGCGGCGCGCGTCAGACCGCTTGCCAAGGCATCAGCCTTGCCTGCGCGGCCTGCCTTCTCCGCCTGGGCCATCTGCACGTCCGCGCGCTGACGTATGAGAGTGGACGGCCTAGCCGCGGAAATGCGCCAACACGCCGCCGCCAATCGGTGCGATCGGCTGCTCAAGACCGGCCAATGTCTGGCGCACCTGCAGCGCCATCAATCGTGCGCTGTCCTCATCGAGGGAGGTTTGCACCCGCGCCGCGAGGCTTTTGTCGAGCGCGGCCAGCGCGCCCAGATGGACGTCAAAATTGGCCGACGCGGCTTCCAGGCGCGCAAGTCCCACACTGACGCGCGAAAAGCTTTCCCGCGCATCAGACAGGGCGATGCTGGCGTCAGGCTGCGACCCAAGGCTGCTGCGCGCTGTCAGGCTCACTGCGCCGCCATTTTGACCAAGGCGCAGATCAAGCCCATCCACCGCTGCGCCATCGGCGCCCACACGCACCGCTTCCCCCGCCAAAGCGCGGGCGCCATTCTGCAACGCGTTGCTGACCACTTCACTCAATCGGCTCAATAAACCGCGGAACGCCTGATCCTGAACGGCGCGCGCCGCATCCGGCGTATCAGGCTGCGCCGCGCGCGCGGCAAGATCGCTGATCTCGCCAAGCAATGACAAGGACTGCCGGCCGGCCGCCATCGCGAGATCCAATCCCGCGCGCGCTTGCAGCAGCGCAGCACGATCCGCCGCCATGCCGGGCTCACTGTCGGCGCTCAACGAAACGCGATCGCGCAGTGGTTCAGGGGAGGAAGAAGACACACGCGCCGCCGCGGGGTCGCGCAGCGCGCCCATTGTCTGCGAAAACGGGCCCAATCCTGGCGTGATGCTGTTGACCATGCGGCCGCTCCTTCTGCGGGCGATTCTTCATTGCCTGCACAATAGCGGGTTTGACGCACGAGTCGTTAACGGCTGCGGCCGTTTGGCTTGCCATATTGCAAAATTGCGGCCTCGTAGGCCTTTTGCGCCCGCGCCATCATCAAGTGGCTGTCATGCGGGTACTGGCGCAGCACTTCATCCGTTTTCGGATCGATCAGCCGCTGCACAAACATGCCGGCGGATTTGTCGAAGTCGATGGTCAAGCGTCCATTCGAGGAGGCAATGTCTGGCGCCTCCGTGCGCACGATTTTAGCTTGCGCGGCCTGTGCGCCATCGCCTTTCTTGCGAGAATCGTTGGCTTCGCTTGGCCTTTTGGTCTCTTGAACCTTGACGCTTGGTTCTGTTTGCAAACGAACCGGGATGGCGGGTTCAAGAGCCAAGGAAAGTGAAGCGTTGGTCTCCACACGCATCGTCTTCCCTCCTCACAGCGCCGTAGATTGCAGCGACG
>JBIKVO010000149.1:0-7058 GCA_044356795.1 Caulobacterales bacterium | reverse complement strand
CCGGTAATCCTGTCCCGTGCGCTGTTTCATCCCGCCTGCATAAGCCTCAGCTTCGGCCCAATCGACGCAAACGACCGGGTGGCGATCCGTCTGTGCAAAGGCCGGATCACGCCACGCGCCCTGTGGGTCTTGCGTCTACGAGTCCTTCGCGGCGCGGTCTGTGTAGCACCCGCCTTGGGGCGCGCGCCCTGTCGCCGCGACAAACGCCGCATACTCGCCCCGCGTCGCCGGAAACCTTGAAATCGCGAAGCGCGGCGCCACGACGCTGACTTGGTCTTCATCACCGCCCCGATCTTTCTCGTTCGAAGGGCTACCCATGGTGAACGTGCCGCCCGGCAACGCAACCATTTCCGGGCAATCAGCGCAGTCGCGCAACGCCAGGAATGCGTCCGCCACCTTGCCGCCGCTGACCAGAACCGGCGAGCGGGTGCTGGTGGGCGTCGTACGAGCGTCGGGGAAGATTGCGGGCGCCTCGGCCACGGCAGGCGGCACTTTTGGATTCCAGGGCGACCAAGCGAGCAACGCGACAAGCGCTCTTGGCGTTCCGTGTAGGCGGTGATTGCGCAGAAGCCAACGGGCTGGCCACTGAAGCGATGGTCTCAAACCGCCATGTGCCCGCCGTGCTCGCCGGCGCCGCGAAACCCAAGAAGCGAGACGACGGGTACATCACCATGGGCGGCGAAGACGAAGCCGCTTACTATGCCGAGTAATGGGGTGACGCGTGGAATGCGACGCCTGGCGCCGTGCTTTGGCTCTGGTCGATTGAGGGGGGCCAGTCACTGAAGCCTGCGCCCAAACGGAAAACTTGACGACGTCATCCGCTGGAAAAGAGCGACAAACGCGAAGGGTCTGCGCTTGGTCGCCGACCATCAAATTTCTGCCCTGGTCCGCATCGGCTGCCGGGCGGAGAAGTGGAGAGGCGCCCCGACCTTGCCGCTTTCGGGCTCTCGCCGGTCGAAGCCGAAAGCGGAAGTTCAACTTGGGAGGCTGGCGCCGATGATGCCGGTGAGGAAATTGGTCTGGTGCGACGCTGGCGCCGCCGGACTCAGCGCTGGTGGACTGGTCATGGGCATATCGAGCGTGGTCGCGCCGACGTTTTCGCTTCGCTGGGTATTCACCCACTGGTGTTCCATCATTCGATGTGGTTAGGCCTAAAGCACCAAACAATTCAAATCACTGGTGATCGATTATGCAGTCAGCAAAGCAGGCAGGGTCAGTACAGCGAGACGGCGGCAGCAGCCCGAGCCGTCTGGTCATCCGTCGTCCCGACGATTGGCATGTCCATCTCCGTGACGGGCCGATGCTTGCTGCCGTGGCTAATTTCACTGCGCGGCAATTTTCGCGCGCAATAGTCATGCCCAATCTGGATCCGCCGATCACAACGGCAGCAGCAGCCGAGGCCTACAGGTCGCGGATCCTTGCGGCGATCGAGCCTGGACTTTCGTTTACGCCGCTGATGACCTGTTATCTGACCGATGACATCGATCCGATCGAAGTCAGAGCGGGCTTCGCCGCTGGGATATTCACCGCCTGCAAACTCTATCCCGCGCACGCCACAACGAATTCCAGCCATGGAGTGACGAATGTGCGCAACATCTATGCCGTGCTGGAGGTCATGCAGACGATCGGCATGCCTTTGCTGCTGCATGGAGAGGTGACAGATCGGCATGTGGACATCTTCGACCGCGAGGCCGTTTTCATCGAGCGGACTTTGTCGCAATTGATCCTCGACTTCCCCGCGTTGAAGATTGTGTTTGAACATATCACGACGGAGGAAGCAGCGACCTTTGTTGCAGAAGGGCCCGTGACCTTGGCTGCGACGATCACGCCGCACCATCTCGACTTCAATCGCAACGCCATGTTTGAAGGAGGCCTTCGCCCTCACTTTTATTGTCTGCCGGTCGCCAAGCGCGAACATCATCGCCTTGCTTTGCGAAAGGCGGCGACCTCCGGGTCGCCCAAATTCTTCCTGGGCACGGATTCCGCCCCGCACGCCGTAACGGATAAAGAATCCGCGTGCGGTTGTGCGGGCATCTTCAGCGCAGCCCACGCGCTGGAAAGTTACGCAAAGGTATTCGAGGAAGAAGGTGCACTTGATCGGCTGGAGGCCTTTGCCTCAGAGAACGGTCCTCGCTTTTATGGGCTGGCTCTCAATGAAGGCAGGATAGTTCTCGAACGCACCGCCCAGTCAGTCCCAACCCGCTTGAGTTTGGCGCAGGCGGAAATCGTCCCGTTTCATGCTGGCGCCACCTTGACTTGGCGGATAGTAGGATAGGCAGCTTTTGCCTTGAATAGAGAATTCCAAGGAGGCCGACGGCGGAAACCGGGACCCGACATGCAGGCGGAGAGGATCGCGCCAGCTTAACCGGTCGTGTCATCGCCATCTCCGCCAAATTGACCAATCGGACAAAATGCTGACGCTTTCTCGACAGTCGCGCTCTGGTTCGATCCGGCAGCAGATTGCCGATGATGGTCGTAATGCGCGGGCGCGCAGATGTCGGCTTTGTGTGACTTCTCTGACGGACAGAGCCTATGAATCCAATCTATACGATATCGCCATGATTGCAGGTCCTGGCGCCCATCTTTGCCAACACCAGAACCAGCCACTTCCGTGCAGCGGCCTCAGCCACCTTCGGGCGTTGCGTCAGCTTGCTGCCGCCATCGTGCCGTCAATCCGCCGCGAAGCGATGCGATCGAGAAGCCCGCCTCGATTCGCAGGCGCAGAAGGCGGCCACGAGTGGAAACCGCGGCCGGCAAGAGATGTCGCTTGATTCCAACCCCAATCCGATCCTCGATCCTGTCGTCACAGATTTCCGCTGGCCGGAACCGGAGCGAACGCCCGCGTCGCGCGCTGAGCCGGACACCCGCTGGGAAGGCCCGATGCATGGCCACACCGGCAGCGCGCGGCATTTGCGGGCGACGCTGGTGGTGCATCTCACGATCCGTGACGGGCGAATTTCAGGCGAAGGTTTTTCCGATCCCTGGCCATATGATTGTGCAGACAATGACCGGCGCGTGACGATCGATGGCGACATCGTCGGCGACGCTGTCCGGTTCGATATTCGCTTCCCCACCAGCCCGTATTTCCGGAACGCTGTATACCCATTTTCCGGAACACTGAGCGCGGATGGCGCGCAGATTTCCGGGGGCTGGACCTATCGCTGCGAAGGCTGCCAATGCGGCGGCTCGACGGGCGCATTGACGCTCACCCGGGTGGAGGAAGACGCGTAAGGATGCGTCATGGCGCAGCCGATGATGTCGGTGCATTCCACTTACCTGATTGATGTTTCCGGCATCGCCGCGACATGCGGGTTGCCCAACGATCGCATCGCGTTTGATCGCGCAGCGTGGGCGGCAGTTGTCGCGTGGGATCGACCCGCGGGTGCGGAGGCGATGGACGGCGATCTTCCGCCGCGGATTGCCAACGTGCTGCGCTGGCTTCGTCCGGGGTTGGGCCGCCTTCAGCCAACGGCGGGTACGGTGC
This sequence comes from Caulobacterales bacterium, assembly GCA_044356795.1. Lineage (GTDB taxonomy): Bacteria > Pseudomonadota > Alphaproteobacteria > Caulobacterales > Aquidulcibacteraceae > JBIKVO01. Next base: position 3,574 of record JBIKVO010000149.1, on the reverse strand, counting down.
CGCTGCAGGGGCAGTTTACTGCCCTACAGGCGTGGCCGAATTGGCATGGCCCGAGACAAGGCGAGAAACACTGCCCGGTATGCGCGGCGGTGGAGATGCGTGAGAGTGGCGCGGGGCGAGAGATTGTCCTCTCGCTTGCGGAGCGAGGGTGGTGAATAGGGATGTGTGAACAGGAAAAAAGAGGCCGCCCTCACCGCCGCTTCGGCAAATCACCATAGGGCCAGGCCGCTCCCAGTTGCGCCCGCGTGCCATCGACCGCGTCGCCGATCGGGTTGAGCGTGGGGTTGGCGGGATCGGCATTGACGGCGGCGAGCAAGGCGTCATAGGCGGCCTTTGCGTCCTCCCCGCGCCCCTTATTGTGCGCTTGCGCCGGGACTGAAGCGGCGCGATTTTCTCTGGCCGGTCGCCGCCAAGGCCAAGCTGCACGCCGAGCGCATCCCGCTCCGCAACAACCTCAGCTTCACCTGCCCCGCCGTCTGCGCAGCGTGGACATACTCTTGCACGAGGCCCTGGAACAACCCGCCAAGAAGGGGAAGCGCGTTCCTCGGTGCTGGCGACAGACTGCGCCCGCCTGATCGCCGCCGGGGTCAGCACCTCGGCTCATGGGCTCGGGCAGAGCTTCAATGAAGACTTGCTGGGCGCGATGGCCGACGCCGGCGGCGGGCAAGGCCATGATGGCGAGACCACCGAAGACCTAATGGGTCGGTTGCGAGAGGCATTCGATTTCTTGAGCGCGATGAGTGGTCGCAAGGTGCGGCTGAAGTTTGAGCCCGATCGCGGCGTCAGCGTCAAAGGGCTCAACACCTATCGCACTGACGCGGACAAACGCACGACCATGCTGGACTTGGCTTATGGCGCGGTCGCATGGGCGTTGCTTCGCGTCAGGGTCCTGGCAGCGTTGCAGGCCGCTGCGGCGGGCGGCTTGGTGCACGTCATGACCGCGCTTATTGACTATGAAGACGGCGAAGGATGCCAGAAATCGTCGACCCTGGTGCATCTGTGTTTTCCGCGCGTGCCGCAGGCGACGTTTGAAGTGCTCGCTGAAGATGCGATTGTGGCTTCGCGGGCCAGGAAGATTCGCTCTTCCGAACTGTTGATCCAAGCGCGTGAAGCGGCGAACCGCCATGATTTGGAGGCCGTCTGTTCCCCGGCGGGCAAAATTGATCCCCATTGCCGCAGCCAAAATGTTATCGAAGATTGTCCGCCGATCGGTGTGGCGGCATCAGCGAATTGGATCGCTGGCGCGGATGGCGGATGGGATCAGCTTGGATGCGCGGCGCGAGGTCGTAGCAGCGGTGGCACGCGCGTTGCGGGTGATGATGCAGGAGGCGTTCATCGGCGGCTCTGATCGCACCAGTCTGGAAGAGGGGGCCGGCGGGGTGATGGGCTTCACTGGTGCGACGGTGGAGGGCGTCCATCAGCGCAAAAAACCAGCGGATTATGGTGCGGCTGGTGGACCTTGGCCTCGATCCGCGGATCCTTGATCTGGCGGCGACGTTCAAGCAAAGCGCGGAGCGTGAAATTGCCAATGGGTATGGCCGCGTGCGCGAGGCGCAGGGCCGGCAGATCATCGAGCGCCCGGACCGCACGAAATCAACGGTCGAGCAGCCGGCGGTGTTCCACAATCGCCTGGTGCTGCAGGTCGAGGGCGCGACTGTGACAGAGGCGGATTTGAATTGCGCCATGACCGCCCTGCCGGACTTGCGCCAGGAGGCGCCGGCGAAGGGAGGGAGTTAGGGGTGCGGCGGCCTGAGACCCTTGACGGGACGTTCATTTCGGGCCCAATCGAAAAGGGCTTTCGCGTCCTTGGCGATTGGCTAAGAATGGGGCGCGAGGTGGTGTATGACTCGGTTTTGGATTTTTTTCGCAGCATTGGCGGCGATTGTTTTTGCAGGCGCAGCGCATGCAGACCAGGGGGACGGCCGTCGCGTGGCGCTCGTCATCGGGAATGCGGCCTATGCCGGTGCAGGCGCGCTCAATAATCCTGTGCGGGACGCCCGTTTGGTGGCCGGGAGCTTATCTGCGGTCGGTTTCACTACGGTGGTCACTGCTGAGGATCTCGATGTCGAAAAGTTTCAGCGCAGGTTGCGCGAATTCCGTCGCGTCGCGGATGGGGCGAGCATCGCGGTGGTTTACTTCGCCGGCCATGGCCTGGAAGTGAATGGCCGCAATTGGCTTGTCCCCCTTAACGCCACGCTATCGCAACCGAACGATCTTTTGATGGAAGCCGTGGCGCTGGAACAGGTACTGACTGCAGTTGGCGGCGCGACTGTAAAGGTTGTCATCCTGGACGCCTGTCGCAATAATCCCTTTGAGCGCGCCTTGCGTCGCAGTACGGGCGTGGCTGTGCGCTCGGACGGATCGACCGGCGGGCTTGCAGCGGTCGCGGATGCAGCGCTGAGCGACGGCATGATCGTGATGTATGCCGCTGCACCAGGCGCGACCGCCAGCGACGGCGCCGCGTCCGATCGGAACTCTCCGTTTGCGCGGGCGCTCACGGAAAAGATTCCCACCCGCGGGGTCGATTTCCGTATCGTCGCAGGCGGCGTCCGCGATTTGACGTTACGCTACACCCAGCAGGTGCAGAGACCTTTCTTGACGCTGTCGTTGGGTGAAGCGCCTGTTTATCTCACGGACGCAACACCATCGCCTACGATCCCGTCGACCACGACGCCTGCGCCCAACAATGCAGAGGTGGCGCAACGGATGTTCCAGCGGGCCAAAGCGGCCGCCAACGGCGGCGATTGCGAAGCGCTGATCGATTATGCCGGCATCGCTCCAGCTGACCTCGCCCCCGAAGCTCGTCGTGCGGCCGAAACCTGCCGCGGTGGATTTCTTTCAAGTCTGAAAGCGGTCGACGCTGCCGGCCTCAATGATGCAGACATTCTGCGATTGGCGGCGATATACCGGGTGGAGAGCGCCGCCGTGCGGGCGATCCTGGAGGTGGAAGGCCAAGGCAAGGGTTTCGCACCCGATGGCCGCCCTTTGATCCTTTTCGAACCGCATATCTTCTCCCGGCTCACGAACCGCCGCTTCGATGTGAGTCATCCCCACGTTTCCTACAGAACTTGGCGAACAAGGCCTTATCCGCCAACGCAGGACGGCCGCTGGGAGCAGCTGCGCGAGGCATACGCGCTTGATCCGGAGGCCGCCGTCAGCGCGACGAGTTGGGGGCGTTTTCAAATTATGGGATTAAATTTCGCGCCCAGCGGATACACAAATGCGAGCGCGTTTGTGGCGGCGATGAGTCGGTCTGAGGCCATACAGGCGAGGGCTCTCTTTGATCTCGTCCAGAGCCATGGGAGGCTCGATGAGGTCCAGCGCCTCGACTGGGAAGGCTTTGTGCGCGTTTACGGAGGCGGCCCAAGAGACCGGGAAGAAAAAATGCTGCGCGAAGCCTATGAAAGGTACCGCGCCAGCGCGGGATAAGGCGCAACTGGTCCTGGCGCCGTTGCGCTAAGGGTGAGGACGAATGAACAGCCCCCCGATCGCCAGCACGCCGTTGAGCTGATCCAAGAAGCCGTCGCCGCAGGGGCGAGATGTTGCCGCGCCTGCCAGGAACTCAGCCTGTCGG
>JBIKVO010000148.1:0-7070 GCA_044356795.1 Caulobacterales bacterium | reverse complement strand
AACAATAAAAAGCTCCGTACCCTGAGCATCGCTGCGGGCGCAGTCGGCGAGCTTCCCCGGCAACCGCAACCGACGTGTCGGCGACTGGCGCTGGATCTCTTTTTCCTTGCGACGATTGATGCGTTCCTCGGCCCGCATAATCACCCATTCCAACAGCCTGTCGGCCTCTTTGGGCGCCGCCGTTAGCCAATGATCGAACGGATCGCGCACGGCTTGCTCGACAATCTTGGCGGCTTCCGTCGTGACCAGGCGGCCTTTGGTTTGGCCTTCAAATTGCGGCTCGCGGATGAAGACAGACACCAAGGCGGCCGCTGTTGCCATCACATCATCAGCGGTGATCAGCGCGGCTTTTTTGTCGTTCTTCAATTCGCCATACGCCTTCAGTCCCTTGGCGAGCGCAGTGCGCAGGCCGCTTTCGTGGAAGCCGCCGTCCGGCGTGGGCACCGTATTGCAATAGCTGCGCAGGAACCCATCGGCATCGCCGAAGCCGTCTTCGATCCAGGCGATCGCCCATTCCACGCGGCCGTGACCTTCGTCCTTGATGCTGCGCCCGACAAAGGGTTCGGTAGTGACCACGCGTTTGTCGGCGATCAGGTCGGTGAGAAAATCTTTCAGCCCGTTGGGGAAATGCAGCACCGCTTCCAGCGGCGTCTTTTCGTCATTGCGCTCGGGCGCGTATCTCCAAAAAATTTTCACCCCGCGATGCAGATACGCTTTTGAGCGCGCCATCTGAAACAGGCGCGCAGGCTTGAAGGCGGCCCCGGCCCCGAAAATTTCCGCATCAGGATGAAAGCGCACCTGCGTGCCGCGCCGATTGGGCGCAGCGCCAACCGTCTCCAGTTTCGTGACGGGCGCACCGCGGGAATAATCCTGGCGGTATAGTTTTCGGTCGCGCGCGACTTCCACCGTCAAACGATCGGCCAGCGCATTGACGACCGAGACACCCACGCCGTGCAGACCGCCGGACGTTTCGTAGGCCTTGTTGGAAAACTTGCCGCCCGAATGCAGCGTTGTGAGGATCACCTCCAGCGCCGACTTTTTTGGGAATTTCGGATGCGGATCGATCGGAATGCCACGGCCATTATCGCTCACGCAGAGGCTGCCGTCGGCCTCCAGGTGCACTTCGATCCGATCAGCGTGGCCCGCGACCGCTTCATCCATCGCATTGTCCAACACCTCGGCGAAGAGATGGTGCAGGGCGCGTTCGTCTGTGCCGCCGATATACATGCCCGGCCGGCGACGCACCGGCTCCAGGCCCTCAAGCACCTCGATGTCTTTGGCGGTGTAGGCGCCTTCAAACAAGGACGGGTCTTTGGATTTGGCGGTGGGTTTTGCAGCCATTGGGCGGGCGTCCTTCTGATCCTGCCAAGTGGGTGAGCCGATTGGGTGAGCCAGAATCGGCTTGGCGGCGACTCAAGGCAAGTCTGACAGTCCCTGGTTAACGGCTCCTCAGGGGCCCGAGAAGCCCCCTCCCGCGGGGCTCACGGCAAAGCAAGGCGGGGCCCTCTTGCCTGCCGCAGCGTCGCGCGGCTACACGGATGGCAACCAAAGAGGAACGCCGAGATGGACTTCAGCTTTACCGACGAACAGCAGCAATTGCGCGACTCGATCGCAAAATTCGTCGCCGCCCAGTACGATTTCGACAAGCGCAAGGCCGTGGCGGCCTCGCCGGCGGGCTGGCGGAAGGAAACCTGGGCGACCTTTGCGGAACTCGGCCTGTTGATGGCGCCGATCCCGGAGGCCTTTGGCGGCCTTGGCGGCGGCCCGGTCGACGTGCTGGTGGTGATGGAAGAGCTGGGCAAAGGCCTGGTGGTGGAGCCTTATGTGCCCACCGTGGTGATCGGTGCGGGGCTTTTGGTCAAAGCCGGCACAGAGGCGCAAAAACAGGCGCATCTGGCGGCGATCGCCAATGGGGAGCGCGTCCTGGCGTTTGCCTATGCCGAGCCGAAGGGCCGCTACAATCTGGCCGATCTGACGACAACCGCGAAGAAAGACGGCGCCGGCTTCGTCCTGAATGGGCATAAAGCGGTGGTTATCGGCGCGCCCTGGGCCGATCATCTGATTGTTACCGCACGCACCGGCGGCGGTCAGCGCGACAGCCTGGGCGTGTCGTTGTTTCTTGTCCCGAAGACAGCGAAGGGCGTGACGACACGCGATTATCCCACCGTCGACGGTCTGCGGGCGTCGGAGCTCTATTTTGAAAATGTCGCGCTCGGCGCCGATCATCTGATTGGCGCAGCCGATGCGGCCTTGCCGCTGGTCGAGGAGATCGTCGATCACGCGATCGCGGCCACTTGCGCTGAAGCGATCGGCGGCTTCCGCATGATGCACGATCTGACGCTGGATTACGCCAAACAACGCAAGCAATTCGGCGTGCCGATCGCGACGTTCCAAGTTCTGCAGCATCGTATGGTCGATATGTTCATGGCGGTCGAGCAGTCGGTCAGCATGACCTACATGGCGACGCTGAAGCTCGACACGCCCGAGCGCGCAAAGGCCGCTTCTGCAGCCAAGGTGCAGATCGGGCGCGCAGGCCGGTTCATTGGCGAGTCCGCGGTGCAAATCCATGGCGGCATGGGCGTGACCGAGGAGATGCGCGTGGGCCATTATTTCAAGCGCGCGACGATGATCGATGCCCAATTCGGCAATGTTGAGCATCACCTGAAGCGCTATATGGATTTGACGACGCCGGTCGCGGCGTGATGCTGGCGCTGCGGCCCAATTGAGAGTGCTGCGACGTGGATCTCGCGCCCGAAAAACCAGGCGCGATGATCTGCTCCTTTGAACGCACCTCTTGGGACAAGAGGTGCGTTCAGACGTGCGCGCGACCGTTTGCATGGGCGTTGCTCGAAGTGCGGCGGTGGATTGGTGGCGCGTCCACCGCAACCAAGCGCTTTGCTGGCGACATTCCCCGCTCGCGTCGACCGTGTTCACGCCGAAATCGGGCGCCCACCGGGATCAGAAGGCGACACGCTTAAACCGTGTGGGCGTAAAGCTCATGACCGTCTGCGTCCGTGATTTCGACCGTGACGAACGTGCCCGGCGTGAGCTCCGTTTCGCTGTCGACATAAACCACGCCGTCGATCTCGGGTGCATCGTGCATCGACCGCGCGGCGAAGAAGCCGGACTCTTCATCCAACGTGTCGACCAAAACCGTCATGCGCGCGCCGATCTTCTCTTCGCCCCGCGCGTGCGCGAGTTCGGTTTGCAGCAGCATAAAGCGTTCATAACGATCATCGACCACCTCTTGATCGACATGCCCATCGAGATCGCGGGACGCCGCGCCAGCGACATTTTCGTATTTGAATACACCCGCGCGATCGATCTCGGCTTCGCTGATGAAATCGAGCAGGGCTTCGAAATCTTCTTCTGTTTCGCCCGGAAATCCGACGATGAAAGACGACCGGATCGCAAGGTCAGGGCACATCGCGCGCCACGTCTTGATGCGCTCCAGTTGTTTTTCATGATTGGCCGGCCGGTGCATGCGCTTGAGAATCGTGGGGCTTGCGTGCTGGAACGGAATGTCCAGATACGGAAGGATCTTACCCTCCGCCATCAGCGGGATCACCTCCTCAATGTGGGGATAGGGATAAACATAATGCAGGCGCGTCCACACGCCGAGTTCGCCCAATTCTTTGCACAGGTCGTAGAATTTCGACCGCACCATGCGGTCTTTCCATCTGCTCTCGGCATATTTGATATCGACGCCGTAAGCAGAGGTGTCCTGGCTGATCACGAGAAGTTCTTTCACGCCCGCTTTCACGAGGCCCTCGGCCTCCTTCAGCACCGCGTTGATGGGGCGCGACATCAGATCCCCGCGCAGGCTGGGGATAATGCAGAAGCTGCAGCGATTATTGCAGCCCTCCGATATCTTCAAATAGGCATAATGGCGCGGTGTGAGGCGCAGGCCCGATTCCGGCACCAGATCGATTTTCGGATCGTGGCGCGGGGGCAAATGCGTATGCACGGCCTCCATCACGGCTTCATATTGGTGCGGCCCGGTGATGGCGAGCACATCGGGATGTTCGCGGCGGATCAGATCGGCCTCGGCGCCGAGACAGCCGGTGACAATCACTTTGCCGTTTTCGGTAAGCGCATCGCCAATGGCGTCCAGGCTTTCGGCGCGGGCGCTATCAAGGAAGCCGCACGTATTGACCAATACGAGGTCGGCGCCTTGATAGGAGTCCGACAGGCTGTACCCTTCCGACCGCAAGCGCGTCATGATGCGTTCGGAATCAACCAGCGCCTTTGGGCAGCCGAGCGAAACGATCCCCACTTTCGGCGGGCGGGGGGCGGCGTCGGGGGCCGCTGCGGCGGGACGGGGCGCGGATTTGGCGGACATGACGGCATCACAGGCTTCGCCCATAGCGGCGAAGCCGGTCCGTTAGCAAACCCGTGCGCCCCGGTCGAGAGAGCAGCGGCGGCGTGCCGGCAATCGCGTCGACACGCCGCCGCCCTTTGGACTAGTCGACGGAGATGCTGTAGTCGCCGGTGGCCCCATCAAGCAGCGCGGCGGCCCGCAGCAGGACCGCGCCGCCTTCGCTAAAGGTGAAGCTGAGCTTGGAGTTGAAGCTCATGGTTCCTTCAGTCTCGGCGTTTTCGACCAACTCGTCATCGTTTTCTTCAAGCAAGGCGAACCGGCCAGCCACCAGGCCGCCCACAGCCAGGATGGGGTCGAAACCGCCTTCGGGGGTGGTCAGTCGGATGGTCACGGTTTCGCCTGCGCGGCCGCGCAGTTCGTACAGATCGTACAGGCGGTAGACTGTGTCATCCACAACCGCATCGCCCGTATCAAGTTTGCCTTGGATGGTCTGGCCGCGGCGAATGCCGGTCACGCGCGCCCGCGTCGGCGGCGGCGGCAGCAGTTGCGTCACCAGCGCATAGGGACCAGACGACGCCTCGTCGAAAGCTGAAACGTCCAGCGAGTAGGCGCCGGTCTCTCGCACCCGGAAATAGATCCGCGCATCGCCGTCGCCGCCGCTATCGTCGTCGGTGACGAGGGGCTCCTCATTTTCTTTGCCTGCAGCCGACAGCGTCAACAGATTGTCGAAGTCTGACGTGGCCTTGGCCATCAGCACATCGCCTTGCCGCAATTGCAGGGTGAACCGATCGAACAGGGCGGCCGGCTCTTGGGCGCGGCGGGCGCCGCCCTCGGTCAGGGCGCCCTGTGTGGTGGTGCTGGTGCGGCCAACAGTGATCGGCGTCACCTTCAGCGGCGCTTCTGGCGGCAATGCAGTCAAGGCCAGGGTATAGGCGCCGCGTCCGGCGGGGTCGATTGTGTTGACCCGCACGACATACTCGCCCGCCTCATTGGCTTTGAAACGCAAGCGCGAATTCAGGCCGCGTTCGCCGCCGCCGCTGTCGTCATCGTCGGCTTGGGCCTGAAAGTCCTCGCCGCGGCCCTGGCCGACGGCGACGGCCGGGTCAAAGACTTCGGAATCCAGTGTGATCACAGTCCCTTCGCCCGCCTTCAGGCGCAGCAGATATTCGTCATACGGCGCTTCGCCGTCGCGCTTGGAATCGCGATCGCTCAGATCGCCGCGCACCACTTGCCCGATCGACACGGAGCGGGGCGTGGGTTGGGCCTGGGCTGCCGTGAAGGCCAAGACAGATAGTCCCGCCGTCAGCGCCACCGCGAGTTTTGGCAATGCCATGGAAATCTCTCCTGTAGATGGGGCCGTCCGCCCCAATCGATGCCCGCACAGTGAGCATGGATCATGTCTCAAGACCAGTCGAAAACCATGGGGAATTCATGGCTTTCCCGCGAAAAAAATGGGCCGTTTCGCCGCGCTTGCGGGCCGCAGTACAGATGCTTATGTCACACCATGTTTTGGGAGCCCGCAATGACCGACGCCGCGCCAGCCGTGCAGGACGCCATTCAGCAAACCATCAACGCCCATGACGTTGTGATTTTCATGAAGGGCACGCCGGAGCAGCCCATGTGTGGCTTTTCCGGTGTTGTGGTGCAGATTTTCGATCACCTCGGGGTTGAGTTTGTCGGCGTGAACGTGCTGGCGGATGCCGATATTCGCCAAGGCATCAAGGACTTCTCCAATTGGCCGACGATCCCGCAAGTCTATGTCAAAGGCGAGTTTTTGGGCGGCTGTGACATCATGCGGGAGATGTTCCAGTCTGGCGAATTGCGCACGGTGCTGGCGGAGAAGGGCGTGATTGCGGGCTGACGCCGCCGGCCAAGTGTTTGGCGAACACCGCATTTTCGCCGCATTGGGTTCATTTTCAGATCATGCGTGGCTTGCTAGATCGGCGCCGTTGGCGGCGTGGATTATCGTGCCGGCCTGCAGATTAGGATCACGCCTATGCGCCTCTTTCCGCTTCGATTGGCAGCCGCCGCTTTGGCCGTCCTGGCGACGGCCGGTGGGCTTGGGCCGGCGTCATCCGCGCAGGCGCAGCAAACCCCAGCCATTGGCCTCGTTGTGCCGGCGTCCGGGCAGCGCAATTTCGAGGCCGATTACGGCATCCATCTTGGCATGATGGGCCAGGTCGGCGAGGCACGGCTGCGGATCAATACCAATGGTCCGAACTATGCGGCGGTGTTTAACCGTGAGGCGTCTGGCGTGGCGCGCTGGGCTGTTGGCAATAGTCAGGACTACAAGCAAAACGCCCGCGGTTCCATGACGCCGGAGGGCCTTCGCCCACAAAGCTATGAGCGCAGCGGCGGTCGTCGCGGACGGGTGGTGCGCGTGGCGTTCACGGGTGCTGATGTCGTCACCACCGCCACACCGGCTCTTGGCTCGATGGGCAATCCGCCGGCCAGCCGGGCGCAGCGGCTGGAAGCCATCGATGATGTGTCTGCGTTTGTCGCGATGGTGTTTGGCGTTGTCGGCGCCGACCCGTGCGCGCGCACGATCCGCATCTATGACGGGCGCCAGCGCTATGATCTGGCGCTGCGCCCGAACGGTACACAACGCGTGAATATTCAAGGCTTTCGCGGTGAAGCCCGTCGATGCTCTGTCAGCTATCGCCCGCTCGCGGGATTCACGGATCCCACATCGGCCAAGAATGGCATGACCTTTGTCTTCGCACCGATGAATCATGGCGCTGCCTGGGCG
>JBIKVO010000147.1:0-7071 GCA_044356795.1 Caulobacterales bacterium | reverse complement strand
CCAAACCCTCGACACGGGCCAAAAATCACGCTGCGTTCTCGACGCTTGAACGATCCATCATGGGCTCCGCCGGTGATCCAATCACGCGCGGAGCAAACAAGGATCCAGGCCGAATCCCCCTTGTATGCGACCGACGGGCTCGGTTTCGGATTCAGTAAGACTAAGCCGTCAAACTCTTCAATATGAGGCTGACAGTCGCTCGTGAAAGGTGCAGTCCTTAAGAGCCCTGCTGCTTGAACATGCCGCGATTCAGCATCAATTCGGCGATCTGGATCGCGTTGAGGGCTGCACCTTTGCGCAGATTGTCCGATACGCACCAGAAGGCGAGGCCGTTTTCCACCGTCGGGTCTTCGCGCACGCGCGACACATAGGTTGCCCACTCGCCTGCGGCCTCCACGGGTGTGATATAGCCGCCGTCTTCGTGCTTATCGATCACCATCACGCCCGGCGCTTCGCGCAGGATCGCGCGCGCATCTTTGGCTGAGAGCGGCTTTTCCAATTCGATATTCACCACCTCAGAATGGCCGACAAACACTGGCACCCTCACGCATGTGGCAGTCAATTTAATCTTCGGATCGAGGATCTTTTTCGTCTCGACCGTCATCTTCCACTCTTCCTTCGTGAAGCCGTCCTCCATGAAGGAATCAATGTGAGGGATCAGATTGAACGCGATCTGCTTGGTGAATTTCGTCGGCGCCACGCCCTGGCCGGGAACGAATTTCGCTCGCGTCTGATCAAACAGCTCGTCCATGCCCGCTTTGCCGGCGCCGGAGACGGATTGATACGTCGCCACGATCACCCGCGTGATAGTGGCGGCGTCATGCAGCGGTTTCAGCGCCACCACCAATTGCGCCGTTGAGCAGTTGGGATTGGCAATAATGTTTAGCGCACCATAGCCCGTCACCGCGTCGGGGTTCACTTCCGGCACGATCAACGGCACGCGGGGATCCATTCGCCAGGCGCTGGAATTGTCGATCACCACCGCGCCCGTCGCTCCGATCTTCGGGCTCCATTCCTTCGACACCGCGCTGCCCGCGCTCATGAGCACGACATCCACAGTCGAGAAATCAAACTGCTCTAGGGCTTTGCACTTCAGGGTGCGGTCGCCAAAGCTGACCTCTGAGCCAATCGAATTGGCGGAGGCTACGGCAAAGACCTCTTCGGCCGGGAACAGCCGTTCGTCCATGATATCGAGCATTTCGCGCCCGACATTGCCAGTGGCGCCGACAACGGCCACGCGCAAGCCCATCACGGTTTCCTTTCTGAAGATCGCAGACGAGACGGCAGCCTTACGCGGTCACGCTGAAATTGCCCACCCCTGTATTCACCGTCAAAAGGTAGCGGCGCGCAAAGGTGTCGACGAAGGCGGGGTCCTTGAAGCGGGACACGTCGAGGCGATTATTGATCGCCCGGCTTTGGGCTTCGACGGATTGATTGGCAAGCTGGCGGGGGATGCCCAGCGTGGTGGTGACGATCTCGCGCACCACCGGATCGCCCAGCACCTCATACGCATTGTCGATATTGGCCGCGCGCCGTTTGAACACCACCGCCAGCGACAGCCCGGGGGCCTGCTGTTCGAGGCTTTCTTCCCAGCGGGTCTGGGCATAGGCGATGCGCAGCCGGGCGATCATGCTTTCCGATTGCGCCACCTGAAGGCCGCGGCGTTGAAAGTCGAGATCTTGGGCGGTGGAAAGCCAATTGCCGTTCTGGCGGCCCATTTGGAACGCAGCCGAGTCGGGGTTGCGCAGGTCAGACGTCAGCACCCGTCGCACCAGGCCCGGCGCGTTGAGCTGGTTTTCCAGGCCATTGGCCGCCAGGATTACACGCATCGCGTCACGATTGCGCAGCAATTCCTCTACCGAGCGCGAGCGGCGCACGGCGTTTTCAAACCGGTCCAACTCCCGCGCGATTTGCGGTTCATCGGCCTTGTTGGCGATTTGCCGGGCGCTGTTCTGTTCAGCCCGGCGCAGGGCGCCAATCGGGTCATTGGCGCTGGTTGGCCCGCGCTGCTGAAACAGGGTCCCCGTCAGGCCGCCGGTCGGGCCGAAAAAAGACGAAATGGGGAGTCCAAACAGCGACATCCGCGAACGGTGCTGCAAACCTTTTAAGGTTTGGTAACGGCATCACAGGGTTCCAAGCGGCCCATCGGCGGCCCCGGTCACAAATTGGCGAACGCGCGGATCGTCGGCGGCGTCGATGCCGACGGCCGGCCCGCGCCAAATGATCCGGCCGCCATGCAGCATCGCGATCTCATCGCCGATCACCTTGGCGCTGGTCATATCGTGGGTGATGGCCAAGGCGGCGCAGCCCAGATCATTCACCATCGAGCGGATCAGGGTGTTGATGGCGGCGGCAGTCACGGGGTCGAGGCCGGTAGTGGGTTCATCCAGAAACAGCAGGGAGGGCCGGGTGATGATCGCGCGGGCCAGGCCGGCGCGCTTTTGCATGCCGCCAGACAGCGCTGCCGGCGAGCGATCGGCGGCCTCGGCGGGCAGGCGCACCTTGGCCATGGCATCAAGGGCGGCGGCGCGGGCGGTGCTGCGTTTCTGCCCGTCGACATGGACAAGGCGAAACGCGATATTTTCCCACAGCGGCAGGCTGTCAAACAGGGCCGCCCCCTGAAACAACATTCCGATCTGGGCGCGCTGGGCGGCGGGGTCCGCCTCGTCTATTAACACGGCCCCGCTGTCGGCGCGCATCAGGCCGAGGGCGCACTTCATCAACACCGACTTGCCCGCCCCCGACGCCCCGATCACCACCAGCGACCGCCCCGGCGCAATCGACAGATCAACTCGGTCGAGCACCGTTCTGCCATTGAGGCGCTTGACTATCCCGGTCATGGAAAGTTTCGCTGCACTCATGCCAGCATCGCCGTGATCAGATAATTTGACGTCAGGATCAGCACGGTTGCACCGACCACCGCATGGGTCGCCGCGCGCCCGACGCCCAGTGCGCCGCCACGCGCATGAAAGCCCTGATAGGCCCCCAAAACCGCGATGATAAAGCCAAACACCGCCGCCTTGATCAGGCCGAGGGCGACATCCTCAAACTCCAGAAAGTTCATCGTGTTGCGCAAATAAGCATTGGGCTCAAAGCCCAGCGAGGCGGTCGCCACCAGCCAGCCGCCCATCACGCCGATCACGTCTGCGACCAGCACCAGCACCGGCATCGCCAGCGTCATCGCAAGCACCCGCGGCGCCACTAAAAACCGCATCGGATCGGCAGACAGCGTGCGCAGCGCGTCGATCTGCTCCGACACTTTCATCGCTCCGATTTCGGCCGCGATCGCCGCTGATACGCGCCCCGCCAGCATCAAACCCGCAAGCACCGGCCCCAGTTCCCGCGTGATGCCCAACACCACGATGTTGGGCACAAAGCTTTCCGCGTTGACCCGCGAACCACCAGTGTAAATGTTCAACGCCAGCGCCGCGCCGATGAACGCGGCGGTGAGGCCGATCACCGGCAGAGACAAAAAGCCCAGCCGGAACAGCTGCGCCAAAAACTGCCCAGCATAGAGCCGCGGCGTTACCGACACGAACGCAGCGTGGGCGCCAAAGCGGCTCGCCCGCCCGACCTCCTGCAGAACAAGGCGCACCGGGCGCCCGATCGCCGCAAGCGGGTTCATGACCAACTCTTCGCCACGGCGGCCCCGAAGGCGGTCAACAGCTCATACGGAATGGCGCCGGCAGCCCTGGCCACTTCATCGAGGGGAGCGTCTGCTCCCAAAAGCTCCACCCTTGCTCCGGGCTGCGCAACGGGCGCATCAGTGATATTGATCACGATCAAGTCCATCGACACCCGCCCGACATACGCGCAAATCACCCCATCGACCGCTGCAAACCCGCGATTGGAGAGTGCGCGCGGGATACCGTCAGCATAGCCAGCAGCGACAGTCGCCAACCGCATCGGACTTTCGGCTGTGAAAGTCGCGCCATAGCCGACCGTTTCGCCCGGTTGGATCTCGCGGATTTGCAAAATCGGGGCGCAGACATGGGCAACCGGCGTCATCGCCGGGCAATCGCCGGTCTCGGCGTCCCAGCTGCCGTACAGCGCAATGCCCGCACGCACGAGGTCGAAGCCAAAGCCGTTGCGCTGCAAGGCGCCGGCGCTGGCGGCGAGGCTTTTGGCGGCGGCGGGAAAGTGCGCGGCGGCGGCAAGGAAGGCGTCGCGCTGGCGCCTATTCATCGCGTGATCTGGCGTCGAGGCGCAGGCTAGATGGCTTAGGACCAGGGCCGGCGCCGCCACACCGAGCGCGTCCTTCGCTGCGCCGATCTCGCTTGCGGGCAGCCCCAGGCGGTTCATTCCGGTGTCGATGTGCAGCGCGAACGGGCCGCCGAGGCCCGCATCTCGCCAGACGGCGATCTGATCGAGCGTATTGAGCACCGGGCGCAGGTCAGCCCCGGATTGCATCGCCGCGTCTGCGGCGGCAGCGCCATTCAGCACATAAATCAGTGGGCCTGGGCCTAAACTTGCGCGCAGGCGCGCGCCCTCCTGTGCGGTGGCGACAAAGAAGGTCCGTGCGCCCGCCGCCGCCAGAGCCGAAGCAATCGGCGTTGCACCCAGGCCATAGCCGTCCGCTTTCACCACTGCCGCGATTTCCGCGCTTGGCTGCACCGCACCAACCATGCGCCAATTCCCCACGGCCGCCGCAAGGTCTATCCGCAAGCGGGCGAGACGTAAGCCGGCTGGGTGGGGCTCACGCGGGGGCGTCGAACTCACGGGGGTTGGCCTCGTGGCTCCAGTTGGAGAAGCGGGTGAACCGGCCGTCATAATGCAACTCCACTTTGCCGATGGGCCCGTGGCGCTGCTTGCCGATGATCACCTCCGCCTTGTGGCGGATTGCGTCCATCTCCCGCTGCCATTGCACGTGCTTCTCGCTGTCGCCGTCCGGCTCCTCGCGTTCCTTGTAGTAGGCTTCGCGGTATACGAACATCACGACGTCTGCGTCTTGCTCGATCGAGCCGGACTCGCGCAAGTCCGACAACTGCGGACGCTTGTCTTCCCGCTGCTCCACTTGGCGCGAAAGTTGCGACAGCGCGATGATCGGCACCTTCAAATCCTTGGCCAGGGCCTTCAGGCCGGTGGTGATTTCGCTTACCTCCTGCACGCGGCCATCGGATTTGCGGTTGGAACTGGTGACCAGCTGCAGATAGTCGACCACAATCAGATCAAGGCCATGGGTGCGCTCCAGCCGGCGCGCCCGCGCCATCAGCTGGCCAATCGAAATGCCGCCGGTTTCGTCGATATGCAGGGGCAGTTGCTGCAGGTCGCGGCTTGCGTCGATCAGGCGCTCATATTCAGTTTTGTGGATATCGCCGCGGCGGATTTTCGAGCTTTCGATTTCGGCGTGATCGGAGAGCAGGCGGGTGGCCAGCTGTTCGGAGCTCATCTCCAGCGAGAAAAAGGCTACAATCCCGCCCTCTGGCCGGTCGCCCACGCCCTGACCCTGGGCGTAGCGCAGCCGCGCCCGCGCGACATTGAAGGCAAGGTTCAGGGCCAAAGCGGTTTTGCCCATAGAGGGGCGCCCTGCCAGGATGATCAGGTCTGAGCGGTGGAGGCCGCCCAGCTTGCGATCCAGGTCGCGCAGGCCGGTGGGCAGGCCGGATACATCCGTATCGCTCTCATAGGCGGCGGCGGCCATTTCGATGGATGTCGCCAGCGCTTCCGAAAAGGGCGAAAAGCCCTTGTTGGAAGAGCCGCTCTCGGCCAGCGAAAACAGTTTCCGTTCAGCCTCTTCGATCTGATCCTCGGCGTTGGCATCCTCCGGCGGCACCAGCGCCAGATCGCGGATTTCCTCGCCGATGCGGATCAATTCGCGCCGCATTGCCAGATCATAGATCAGAGCGGCGTAATCCTGGATCGCGGCGGTGATGCGCGCGGCGCTCTCCAGCAGCGTGAACAGATACGCCGCCCCCCCGATTTCGGCCAAGGCCCCGTTGGTCTGGAAATACTCCTTCATGGTCACGCCGTCGGCCAGCTTGCCCTTGGCGATCTGGGAGGTGACGGCGGTGAAGATCTTGCCGTGGACGGGGTCATAGAAATGGTGGGATTTCAGGCGGTCGCCGATGCGGTTGAACTGTTCATTGTCGAACAGCAGGGCGCCCAGCAGAGCCTGCTCGGCCTCCAGATTGTGGGGCGCAGTGAGGGGAACGGCGGCGGGCAATCCGTCGGCGGGCATGGGCGGTATCCGGCTGGGGCGATCGGCGCGGCTGCGCAACGATCCAACAGGACTGTGATTCTGGCGCCCGCGCCAAGGCGCCGGCTTGAAACCAACCGCGCCCGGCGCGCGTATTGGTGTGTATGACGATTCGCTTGCCGTTTTCCCGCCGCGCCCTTTTGTGGGGCTTGACCATCCCGGTGTTGGCCGCTTGTACGAGGGGCGCCTCAAGCGCTGGCGGCCGCTTTTCCTCCGACAATCCTTGGCGCGCCTTGAGCGAGGCCGATTGGCGTGCCCGCCTGTCGCCAGAGGCGTTTGAGGTGCTGCGGCGCGAAGGCACGGAGCGGCCCTGGACCAGCCCGCTGAATCATGAAGGGCGCCGTGGCGTGTTTGCCTGCGCAGGCTGCGGGCTGGAGCTTTTCCGGTCGGACTGGAAGTATGACAGCGACACCGGCTGGCCGAGCTTTTTCGATGTGATCGCCGAAAACATTGGTACAAAGGCCGATTACCACCTTCTGTTGCCGCGCACTGAATATCACTGCGCCCGTTGCCTGGGGCATCAGGGCCATGTCTTCGACGATGGTCCCCGCCCGACCGGCAAGCGATACTGCAACAATGGCGTGGCGTTGACCTTCCTGCCGGCCTGACCGATCCGCTGCAAAATGGCTTGATCGTCCTGCGGGCGGCGCTAAATCACGCGCTCGTGATCGCCTGCCCCGAGTGGGCGAAACCGCCGGGCCCCTCTGGCGCGCAGGGCGCTGCGCGTGATGTCGGCGTGATCTCTGCCGTCGGCGCCGACGCATCGCCAGACTGATGCACATCCGTGCAGGGGAGGCCCGCGGTGCCCGATTTTCTCACTGTGACGTTCGCCAGCCAGCCGCTCTGGCTGTGGCTCGCGTTCTTGTCATTCATCG
>JBIKVO010000146.1:0-7088 GCA_044356795.1 Caulobacterales bacterium | reverse complement strand
AGGGCGTGCGCTTGTCCCTCGGCGCCGTCGCCTTGTTTGATGATGTCGAACTGGCGTTGCTGAAGGGCGAATGCGCCTGTCTGATCGGCGGCAACGGCGCCGGAAAATCCACCCTCTTGCGGATCTTGTCCAAGCAGCTGGAAGCTGATGCGGGCGTGATCAGCATCGCCAGCGGCGCCACCGTCGCGGTGGTTCCGCAGGAGCCGGACTTTTCAGACGCCGCCTCTTTGCTGGCCTATGTGGAGCGTGGCTTTGGCCAACCGATCGCCACCCACGAAGCGGAAGCGGCCTTGCAAGATTTTGGCCTTGATCCGGCGCGGGCGCCGAAAGGCCTATCGGGCGGCGAGGCCCGCCGCGCAGCGCTTGCGCGCGCGTTTGCCGCCTCCCCCGACATCCTGTTGCTGGACGAACCCACCAACCATCTCGACATCCCCGCCATTCTTGATCTTGAGCAACGGCTTGCTGCGTTTCGCGGCGCCGCGCTGCTGATCAGCCACGATCGCCGCCTCCTTGAACGCGCGACGCAGGCCATGTACTGGCTGCGCCAACGCAGGGTTTTGAAGCTCGACCGGGGCTATGCCGCCTTCGACGCGTGGGAACAAGCCGTCGAGGCTGAGGAAGAACGCGCGATGGCGCGCCTCGACACGCATCTCAAAGCGGAGGAGCATTGGTTGCGCCGCGGCGTCACGGCGCGGCGGTCGCGCAATGAGGGCCGCCGGCGGCGCTTGATGGCGATGCGCGCGGAACGTCGCGATCGGCTCGCGCTCGCGGCGCGGCCAGATGTGAAACTGGCCGCCGCCAGCGCAGGTGAAGCCGGCCGCCTTGTGTTTGAAGCAAAAGCCGTGACCAAGCACTTTGGCGATCGCGCGATCATTTCATCATTATCCATGCGGATTATGCGCGGCGACCGCGTTGGCGTGATCGGCCCGAACGGGGCCGGGAAAACCACGCTGCTCGATGTGATGCTCGGCAAATTGGCGCCAGATTCTGGCGAAGTGCGCCGCTCGCCGACTTTGAAGGTGGCGTATATTGATCAAACGCGCGCGCTGTTGCAGCCTACTGCAACGGTTTGGGAATCGCTGACGCCGATTGGCGGCGATCAGGTGATGGTGCAAGGTCGGCCGCGCCACGTCGCAGCCTATGCGCGCGACTTTCTGTTTCGCCCCGAACATCTGCACCAACCGACATCGGCGCTATCTGGAGGCGAACGCAACCGCCTGGCGCTGGCGGTGACGCTGGCGCAACCCGCCGATGTGCTGGTGCTGGACGAACCGACCAATGATCTCGACGCCGACACCCTCGATGCGCTGGAAGACATGGTCAGCGCGTTTGACGGCACGGTGCTGATCGTCAGCCACGATCGTGCATTTCTCGACAATGTCACCACGCAAATCATCGGCGCCGTGGGCAACGGGATTTGGCGCGAAACACCTGGCGGCTTTGAAGATTTTGAACGCGAGCATGGCGGCTTCGAAAAGCGATCACAGCGGGAAACCGAAAAGTCGAAGTCGGCGTCACCGGCGGCCGCACCACCGCGGGCCGCGAAAAAACTGAGCTACAAAGATGCCCGCCGCCTGGAAGCGCTGGAGGCCGCGCTGCCAAAGCTGGATGAAGAAATCGCCGCGCTCGAAGCAGACCTGGCCGATCCCGCGCTATTCACGTGCGATCCCGCGCGCTTTGCCGCCCTCAGCACCCGACTGAACGCCGCACAACGTGATAAGGATGACGGCGAAACCGAATGGTTGATTCTGGAGGAGTTGCGCGCAAGCCTGCAAGGTTGACTATCGATTAACCGAGCGTGGGTTAGTGAAGCGCTGATCATGTTCCCGGAGCCGCCGCTATGCGTTTGCCAGCCGCCGTTCTCGCCGCCTTTGTGGTTGGCGCCAGCGCTGCCCATGCCTTCGAACCGAACCAGTCTCGCCCCGGCGGTGGATTCTTGCAAACACCAGCCGCGACGACGCAAGCCTGCGCCCGCGCCTGTGAGAATGATGCGCTGTGCATGGCTTGGACCCACCAGCCGCAACAGGCGCAATCATGCGAACTCAAGGCCGTGATCCCGCCGGCGCGGTATCAGGAAGGCGCCACGTCAGGCCTATCGAGCCGCGCACCGCGGCTGATGCGGCTAATCCCGCCCGCCCAACCGCCGGCCCCGCCAGCTGATCTGACAAAGCCAGCGACTGTATCAGAAGCGGCCTCGCCTTCACCGGACGGCGAACCGAAACAACGCGCAGAACCGCCTAGGCCGACACCCCACGCCACCGCCGCCAATTTGTCTGAGGCGGCCGCCGTGGCGGACGCAGCCGACAGCGCGGCAGACCTAGTGCAAACCGATTTATCGGGCGATCAGCCGATCATGAGCGTGCGTCTGGGAGAGCGGATCAACCCCGCACCGCGCCCGGCCCCGGACAGAGCCGGCCCAGCGCCGCAGGCGAAACCCGCGCCGCAACCTCAGGCCCCAGCCGATCGCCCCGTGCGCCGGCCGCCCGCCCTGCGCAGCGGCCGATAAAGTAATACAATCTGACAATGCAGCAAAGAAAGTCGAAGCCCTCAAGACCAGATAAAAGGCTTTATAATCGAGGCCTTAAGCCCAATTGGCGCACCGCCCCGAGGCGGCGTCTTTGAACGTACGCTAAAACTTAGGCACGAAATTTTAACCGGCGCCGCAGAATCTTCGCCAAAAGGGGTCAAGGGTTCAGCCATGACGGCACACGCCACGCCGCGGTTTTCACGTCTACTGGATTTGGCTCGAGCCGAAACCAGCGAGATGCGGCGCGAACTCTTGCGGGAGGTCACAGATCTTTTCTTCGACAGCGCCGGTGTCATGACCGCGCGCGAAGATCGATTGTTTGCGGAAGTCTTGTCGGGCGTCGCCAAAGACCTGAACGACGAAGGCCTCGTGACCATCGCTGAGCGGATGGCGTCTTCACCGCGCGCCCCACACGCGCTGATGGTGGATTTTGCTGGTCGCTCCATCGCGGTGTCGGAGCCGGTGTTGCGGCAATCCTCCGTGCTGACGGAAGCCGATCTGATCGCCATCGCTCACAGCCGCGGCGACGACCATCTCCGTGCCATCGCGCTGCGAACGGTGGTGCCTACGCGGGTGTCTGATGTCATCGTTGATCGCGGCGACGACGTGACGGTCAACACGCTGCTGGGCAATGAGGGCGCCTCGATTGGACGGCCAACCATGGAAAAGGTGGTGGAACGCGCCCGCTCGTCTTCGCTTCTGCATGACAATCTGCTGCTGCGCACCGACCTGCCGATGGATCTGATGAATGAGATGTATTTCTCGGTCGCGATGCGCTTGCGCCAGGTCATTCTTGAGCGCAACGCCAGTGCCGATCCCGCCGATGTTGAACTGGCCTTGAGCAAAGCGCACGCGCGGATATCAAAACGTGCGGTTGAGGAAAGCACCGAGGCAGCAACAGCCCGTCGCCGGATCGAGGAAATGCGCGATCGCAACGGCCTGACGCCAGCCGCCTTGATTGGCTTGTACCGCGAACGCAATTTCCTCGCTTTCGCTTATGGACTTGGCGAATTAACCAGCCTCGATTTCCCGACAATCCAGGGCATTCTCGATCGCAAGGACATGGATTCCTTGGCCATGGTGTGTCGCGCTGCCGGGATGGAGCGCCCACTCTTTGTCACCATCGCGATTTTGGCGTGCGGCGGGGAAAGCGCCATGGGGCGAGCGGAATCGTTCGGCAAGCTATATGTGCAAGTACCGGTCGAAGCCGCACAGCGCGCGGTTCGCTTCTTCAAAGTGCGCCGCGGCGGTGAACGCGCGATCTGACGCTTATGGGAGTGAGCTCATCCGCTCTTTTGAAATGGAAAAGCGCACATTGGCGTTTTTTTCGAGCACATAACCAATTTCCCACGCATTCTTCCCGAGAAAAACCGGCGCGTCATCGAGATCGAGCGCAATTTGAATTTTGTACTTCTCACTGAACGTTTCGACGATTGCACGCTCACCCAGAATCCAACGCGCAGCCTGATATGGACTGTCCTCGAACAGCACATCAAGCCCATATTCGGCCTTGAGGCGTTCCTTCAACACATCAAATTGCAGGGCCCCGACAGCGCCAACCACGAGTTCGCCACCGATACTCATTTTGAATAGCTGCGTGACGCCCTCTTCGGCAAGCCCCTCCAGGGCCTTCTTGAGATGTTTCTGTTTCAACGGATCGGCCACACGAACGCGGCGTAGAATTTCGGGCGCAAAATTCGGGATGCCTTGAAAGCGGATTTGTCCGGACTCGGACAAACTGTCTCCCACCCGCAACGCCCCGTGATTCGGCACGCCGATCACATCACCGGGAAACGCCTCTTCGGTGATCTCCCGATCCTGCGCGAGAAACATCAGCGGATTGTGCACATTCATTGCCTTACCCGCCGGTGTCTTCAAGGTCATGCCACGGCGAAAACGCCCCGAACACAGCCGCACAAACGCCACCCTGTCGCGGTGTTTGGGATCCATGTTCGCTTGAATTTTGAACACAAAGCCCGTCACTTCCGCGCCGTCCGGCGTCACGGTGATTTCAGCGGCTTTCACTTGCGCAGCCTGTCCCTTTGGCGGTGGTGCGTAGGCCGCGATACCTGCTAGCAATTCCAGAACTCCAAACTTGCGCAAAGCCGACCCAAAAAACACCGGCGTCATATGGCCGGCGCGATACATCTCCAGATCAAACGCCGGCAAACCGGCACGCGCCAGTTCTGCGGTTTCGATCAATTCTTCGAGCTGTTCAGCGGGGGCTGCATTGACGATTGCGTTGCTGCTTAACGCGATCCGTTCGGGTTCAACGAGGCCGTCTTCATCGGCATCGGGCCTGCGGAAGACGTGAAACTGATCATTGCGCAGATCCAGCATGCCGCGAAACCGCGCGCCTGAACCGGCTGGCCAAAAAATCGGCGCCACATCGAGCGCCAGCTTGTCATGCACCTCATCCAGAAGTGCAAACGGATCCTGCGCTTCGCGATCCATCTTGTTGACGAACGTGATGATCGGGATGTCACGCAGGCGACATACCTCAAACAGCTTGAGAGTTTGCGGCTCGATCCCCTTCGCCGCATCCAGCACCATCACCGCGCTGTCAGCGGCGGTGAGGGTGCGATAGGTGTCCTCGGAAAAGTCTTCGTGGCCGGGAGTGTCAAGGAGATTGAACACCACGCCGTTGCGTTCGAACGTCATCACGGAAGCCGACACCGAAATCCCGCGCTCCCGCTCAATCTTCATCCAGTCCGACCGCGTGCGCCGGCTTTCGCCCCGCGCGCGAACTTCCCCTGCCATGCGGATGGCGCCGCCGGCCAGCAGCAGGTTTTCCGTCAAGGTGGTTTTGCCGGCGTCTGGGTGGGAGATGATGGCGAAAGTACGCCGACGGGCGGCTTCGGTAGAGACTGCGAGCATCATCGGCGGTGTTTGCCTTTGCTTGGGCCGCGGCGCAAGGCTGACAAGGCGGGCGCGACACGCTACCCTGACGCCGACGGATAAAGCGGGAGCCCCTTCCGATGGCAGATATTGCACTTGTCGCGTCTGACGCAGACCGCCGGCGCCTGGAAGCGCTGGCGGCGGTGTTGGGTGCACGCGGCTTCGAAGTGGCGATCGGCAGCAACGCCGTTGAAGCCGCCAAGACTGTCGTGATCGCCTGGACGCGCAAAAGCGTAAGGGATGACGCGGTGACCGCCATCGCAAGCCGGGTCGGTGATCGCTTGACGCCGATTTTCCTCGACGCCGTCGCCCCCCCCGCCCCATTCACCAATACCAGCGGCGAGCTGCTGACGACCTGGCCGGAAATCTCCAGCCAGGGCGCATTTGAGCGCCTCATTCTGCAGCTTGAAAGCAAGACCGCCCGCACCGCCACCGCATCGAGCCTGGTGCCTGCGGACTTGCTGGCCAACGCGGAAAAGGCCCGGCACGCGGCCGCCTCCAGCGGCAAGCTGTGGCCACGCTTTTTGGGCTTTGCCGGCATCGCGCTTGTGGGGGCGATTGCCTATACAATCTTCACTAGCCTGCCGCCCGCCTCGCCTCCAGCGCAGGAAACCTGCGAGTCAGCGCAGCAATTTTGCTTGTCCAAAGAGCAGCTGCGCAGCGCTTCTGAAGCAGAACTGATCGAAGCCGCCATGGAAAAAGCCTCGCGCGAGGTGATCATGGAGGCTGCCGCAGCGAATGATCCGCTGGGGGCCGGCCTCAACTGCCTGCTGCTGGTGGGCGATGCAGGGGCCGAGCCGGCAGCGAGCCGTGATGCGTGCGCGGCGGCGTCGCAATTGGGTTCCACGCTTGGGCAGCTGGGCTTGGCCACGCTGCTGGAGGAAGGCCGCCCGCCAGTGATCGCCAAGGATGTCAACGCGGCGCGCCAGCTTTTGTCCGCTGCCGCCAACGCCGGCAATGATGTGCGCGCGCAAACGCGCTTGGCCCGTCTGGAGCATGGCGACGGCAATTTCACCGTCGCCCGCGCCCTGGCGGATCAATGCGCCGACGCCGGCGTGAAGGACTGCCGCTATCTCAAGGCGTTCATGCTCGAAAAGGCGCAGGGCGGCCCGGCCGACATGGCGGAAGCCGTACGCATCTATACCGCGCTGGCGGACCCATTAGAGGCATTTCCCAGGGCAGCGGTGAATCTGGCCATTATTTATGAAGCCGGCGCGCCGCCGGACATTCCCGCCAACATCGGCGAAGCGATCCGCCTATATAGGCTTGGCGAAGTGTTCCAGGAGCCATACGCGACCTATAAGCTGGGCGATCTGGCGGAGCGCGGCCTGTTGCCAGGCGCTGGGGCAACGGAGACAATGAACTATTATCGCGCCGCCGCGGCGCTGGGCAGCGAGGAAGCGCAAGCAGCGCTGGACCGGTTGACCAAGCCGCCAGCGCCATAAAGGCTTCAATCATAACAGGAAAAGAGCTGCGCATCTCTCTCTAGCAACGCCCCGCGATAGGCATTCCTTCGCCTCTTAACCGGTAGGGCGTCGCCCGCTCCCGCTTGCGGAGGAAGGGGGCTGGATCGCGGTAGGAAAGTCCCTTTGCCGGTCACGCCGTGGGTAGGGAAGGCGATTGGCCGTCCCCCTATGAACCCCCTAAGAAACCCCCCTAAGAA
>JBIKVO010000319.1:0-4084 GCA_044356795.1 Caulobacterales bacterium | reverse complement strand
GGCGCGATTTTGCAGGATCTTGGCTTCTGGATCCTCAATGATGTGGTGTGGGTGAAAACCAATCCGATGCCTAATTTTAAAGGCACGCGGTTCACCAATGCCCACGAAACACTGATTTGGGCCGCCAGGAGCAAAAGCGCGAAATACACCTTCCATTATGATGCGCTGAAAATGCTCAATGATGATCTGCAGATGCGTTCCGATTGGACGCTGCCGCTGTGTACGGGCGCCGAGCGATTGAAGGATGCGCAGGGGCGAAAAACCCATCCAACGCAAAAACCTGAAGCCCTGTTGCATCGCATCGTCCTTGCGACCACGCGGCCCGATGAATTGATCATCGATCCTTTTTTCGGAACCGGCACCACCGGCGCGGCTGCAAAACGCCTGGGTCGCCGCTTCATCGGGATTGAGCGCGACCCCGCCTATATCAAAGCCGCACGCAAGCGCTTGAGAGATGTGGCGCCGGCCGCCGCTGCCGATCTCAAAGTGACGCGTTCAAAGAAAGAGGAGCCGCGCGTGCCATTCGGTCAAATCATCGAAGCCGGTTTCATTCGTCCCGGCGATACGCTGGTTTCGGCGGACGGACGCACGCGTGCGCGTGTGCGGGTGGATGGTTCGCTGGCGGTCGGCGATGAAACGGGTTCGATCCACCGCATGGGGGCGGTCGCGATGGGGGCGCCGTCGTGCAATGGTTGGGCCTATTGGCATTTGGAAACCGATCAGGGGCCCAAGAGCATTGATCTGTTCCGCCGCGAAATCCGCAGTCAGCTTGTGCGTTAGGCCTTGATACGCAGCCGATAGACGCCGCGAAAATCATTCAGATCTACAGGCTTGCCCTTGCGCGTGATCTCGATCGCGCCCTGCTGCGCAAGCGCGATAGCTGCCCGCCGCACAGACGGCATCAGCGTTTGCCATCGCCCATCGCCCAGCAGCGCCCGCGCCGCGTCTGAAGGACAGATCGAAGATTGCGGGCCCCGCGCAGAAACTGCGGCCATGATTGCGGTCTTGATCGCCGCGTCAGATAAGCGCTCCGACGCATCGCTCACAGCGAGAACCGTACGCCCGTTAGAGCCTCCGACAACCCCCACAAGCGATCCGCACTGGCTGGATCAATCGCGTGCGGGCGTACGCCAACCCAGGCCTTGTCGCCCGGCTGGACCGTCGCCGCGATATCGCAATCCTCGCAATAAACGCCGCCTCTGCCGGTCAGCTGTGGGCTTGTCGCGCACCAAACACTGGTGGCTGCCCCCTGCTCTGGCGTCTTGAATTGTTCGTTGATGCGACCATCCTCATCGATCCACCCCATCGCGATTTGTTCGTCGCGGGGGAGATGGCGTTGTAGGTCTGTCATAATGCCGCCGGGATGCACAGCGAAGGCGCGCACGCCATGTCCTTGCGCGCGTGCATCAAGGCCAATCGCAAACAGGCTGTTGGCGGTTTTGGCCTGGCCGTAAGCGGCCCATTTGTCGTAGGTGCGGCTGGTGAAGTTCCAATCGTCAAACACGACCGGTGAAATGCGATGGCCAATGGAAGACAGGCTGACCACACGCGCGCCATCGGCGGCCTTTAATGCGGGCCATAGCAGCGCGGTCAAGGCGAAGTGGCCCAGATGATTGGTGGCGAATTGGCTTTCATACCCCCGCGCATCGCGCGTCAGCGGATTGGCCATGATCGCGGCGTTGTTGATCAGGATGTGCAGCGCGGGGTTGCGCGCCCGCCAGTCTTCAGCAAACGCGGAGATGGCGTCAGGAACAGCAAGATCCAGTGATTCGATGGCGACGCCATCGACGCCATCCAGGGCTGCGTGTGCTTTTTCCAACGATCGCGCGGGAACCGTCACCGCAGCGCCAGCGGCGGCCAGCGCCTTGGTCGTTTCCAAACCCAGGCCCGAATATCCCCCGGTGACGATCGCGATCTTGCTCGAAAGATCAACGCCAGACAGGACATCGCGCGCACTGGAGCGCATGCCAAAACCAGACGGGATGGGCGCTTGTTGGGTCATGACTTCATCATCTCTCTTGCGATAATCAGCCGCTGGATTTCACTGGTCCCCTCATAGATGCGGAATATGCGAACATCGCGATACAACCGCTCAATTCCATAATCGGACACATAACCGGCGCCGCCGAAGATTTGCACCGCGCGATCAGCTACACGGCCTGCCATTTCTGATGCAAACAGTTTCGCCGCCGAACATTCCATAACGACATTCTCGCCCGCATCCCGGCGGCGCGCCGCGTCCATGACCATGCAGCGCGCAGCGTAGCATTCTGTTTTGCAGTCGGCCATCTGCGCCTGGATCATCTGGAAGCTCGCCAATGTCTGGCCGAATTGTTTGCGCGCGCCCGCATACGCGACAATGTCCTCGATCAAGCGCTCGGCGACGCCGACGCACACCGCTGCAATATGCAGCCGCCCGCGATCCAGCACCTGCATCGCCACTTTGAAACCCTCGCCCTCCCCGCCCAGGCGGTTCTCAGCAGGCACATGCACGGCGTCAAAATTCACGTCGCAGATATGGGCGCCCTGTTGGCCCATTTTCTTTTCCGGTTTGCCGATGCTGACGCCAACAAGATCGCGCGGCACAAGAAAAGCGCTGACACCGCCTGCCCCCTTCACATCCGGGTTGGTGCGCGCCATCACCGTAAAGAGCGAGGCCTTATTGGCATTGGTGATGTACCTCTTGGCGCCGGTCAAAATATAGGATTGACCATCCCACAGGGCTTGCGTGCGCACACTGCCGGAATCACTGCCCGCCTCCGGTTCAGTGAGTGCAAAGCTTGTCACGATCTCGCCGGAAGCAATGCCTGGCAGATAGCGTTCCTTCTGCGCTGACGTGCCAAACATCACCAATCCCTGCGAGCCGATGCCGACATTGGTGCCAAAGCACGAGCGAAAAGCCGGCGAACATCGCCCCATCACCATCGCTGTCAGCACTTCATCTTCCATCGACAGGCCAAGACCGCCATACGCCTCCGGGATCGACAGACCATAAAGCCCCAACGCCTTCATCTCCGCGATGATCGCATCGGGTACGGCGTCATCCTCGGCGACCTGCGCCTCCAGCGGCCGCAAGCGCTCGTCCACGAAGCGTTGCAGAGTGTCAAGAAAGTGCACCCGGGTTTGTGCATCAAGCGCCATGCCAGCGCCTCCCTATTTTGTTTCTGGATCTTGTTTGGGCGTGTCTGTTTTATGTCTGAAAATGCAGATCAGTGGCCGCTGGATTTCTCACCGCTGAGGTGTTTGTCGCCGCCACCGATGAACGCCAACGTATTTGGCTCATAGATCTGGATTTCCGAACCCAAATCCACAAACACAGCCTTGCCAGGATGGGCCGCCTGCCGCTGGATATAACGATCGCCCACAATTGCCACACCAAAGCGGCCGCAGGGCGCGGTATCGGGCGCCACATCGCTGGTCACCGCGCGCGACCATGTCGTTTCCCAATCACCCGTCGGCGCCAAAACATAGCGTGTCGTGCCCGCCGTCAGCGGCACGATGGCTTGCGCCGGCTCCAACGCGCATGTGGCGTTCGTTGGCGCACCGCCTGTTTGCATCAGCGTGGCCGCAAGCACCGTGAGATCGCCAGGATCATTGAATATCTCGACAGCCACACTCCGATCAATCACCGCGCCGGATGCATCCAGCGTCTCAAGGAAGATTTCAGATCCGTCCGCAGCACCCACCAGGCGCTGGTTCCGGCATGTTTGCGACCAGAGGCTGACGCCGGCGGCCTTCACCTGCGCCCACCCCGTGCAGCCCTCCAAAAGCGGCTGCTTGGCCGCGCCGGCAGCCTCAATCTTTTTCGTCGCACCCGGCCCACAGGCCGCCGCCATCAGGGCTGTTGCAACCCACACCGCGCTTCTCATCGCCGCATAAACTCCGTACCTAGATCGGTGGCGGCAGGATTGAGCCCCAAGACAGCGATTGGCAAGGGCGGAGGCGCAAGGATGGCAAGTGACGCAGCGACAGAGGCGGGCAACGATTTGGGGGGATACGGCGCCCCGGTTTTCCTGCGGGACGGGCCTTTCGCCGGCTGGCAGACATGGGGCGCCGGCCAAGACCCCTACGAGACCCACCCTGG
>JBIKVO010000145.1:0-7191 GCA_044356795.1 Caulobacterales bacterium | reverse complement strand
TCGACTTCATCGGCGATGGCGCGCGTCCCCCAACCATCCCCGGCGAGCAATACAATCTGCGCACGCTTCAAGTCCTGCTGCGAGGTCGAAGGCGCACGCACCCGTGCTTCAAGGATTTGGCGATCAATACGAGACAGGCGAACAGTGCGGGCTTCAAGCTTCAGTGTGCCGCAGAAAGCGGCGTAAGAGATGAGGGTAGGTCCCTCGCCATCGGCTTGCAGGAGCAGGTGGCAAACCACCGTAAGCGGCGCTGGTCAAAAGCCTGGGTCGTGAGCGTTACGGAAAAGGCGTCGAAAGATGTCAGGTGTGGAGCAGGAAGGCGAATACAAGTGAACTGCCGCTCAAGTGTCGAAAGTGCTCAAACGACGTCAAAACCGGGGAGTGAAGTTGCTCCGGGATCAATCTGGACAGGACCTGCTTATGGGCCAGATGGCGTCCGGCATAGAGGCAGCGTCAACCTGGTCCGGGCTCTTACGTTGAACTGCGGGAACCTTCGACGGCGATGGAAAGCGAAAGGCACAAGCCCGAAAGGCGAGGCCGACATTAGCGATGCGCTGTCAAGGGACGGAGCCGTTCGTAGTAGTGATGAAGCTGCTGTAATGGCGGTGGAGCGAAGGGGCGGCGTTATCCTGGGCGAAGGCATGGCCAACCGCGAAAGCGGGAGGAGCCCTGCGTGACACCCAAGCCATTCGACATACCCAAAATCCTCATATGGAAGGCTTACAAGCATGTGAAGGACAATGGCGGCGCCGCAGGCGTCGATCAGCAAACGATTGAACAGTTCGAGGAACACCTTGGCGACAACCTCTACAAGCTTTGGAATCGGATGCGCTCCGGCAGCTACTTTCCGCCGCCGGTCAGAGCCGTGCCGATACCGAAGAAGACAGGTGGCGTTAGGGTTCTGGGCGTTCCGACGATAGCCGACCGGGTTGCGCAGACGGTCGTCAAGCAATGGCTCGAACCAAAGCTTGATCCGCTGTTCCACGCGGACTCCTACGGCTATCGACCCGGGCGGTCAGCGCACGACGCGATTGCGGTCACCAGACGACGGTGTTGGGATCATGATTGGGTTGTCGAATTTGACATCAAAGGTCTGTTCGACAACATCGACCATGATCTCCTCATGCGGGCATTGCGCAAGCACTGCCAGCAGCCTTGGATCTTGTTGTACGTGGAGCGCTGGCTGAAAGCGCCAATGCAATCCACGGACGGCACGATCACGGCGAGGGAGCGAGGCACGCCGCAGGGCGGTGTCGTCTCACCCCTTCTTGCAAATCTGTTCCTGCATTATGCCTTTGACCTATGGGTCGATCGAGATCTTCCCGGCGTACGGTTCTGCCGCTACGCGGATGACGCGGTTGTCCATTGCAAGAGCCTAAGGCAGGCGCAATATGCACTCCGGCTCATTGCCGAGCGCTTCCGCCAGTGCGGTCTCGAACTGCATCCGACCAAGACACACATCGTGTACTGCAAGGATATCAATCGGCCCCAGGATCACCCTGTCATCCAGTTCACGTTCCTCGGCTACACGTTCAGACCGCGCAAGGCGGTCGACAAGCATGGCCGGGTATACGTGAACTTCTCTCCGGCGGTCAGTCGCGCAGCCTGCAAGGCCATGCGGCAGACCATCAGAGGGTGGCACCTGCAATTGAAGAGCGACAAGGACCTGGCTGATCTCTCAGCCATGTTCGATCCGATCCTTAGGGGCTGGCGGCAATACTATGGCCAGTTCCACGGATCGGCGATGTCGACGATCTGGAAACATATGGACGCCTACCTGGTGCGCTGGCTGATGCGCAAACACAAGCGCCTGGCTCGGCATAAAGCACGGGCCTGGCGCGCCCTTGGGCAGCTTGTGCAGCGGTTCCCGCGCGCCTTCATCCATTGGGGATTACGGAGTGCGCCTATGGCCGGATAATGGGAGCCGGATGATCTGAGAGGATCCCGTCCGGTTCTGAGAGGGGCCGAGGGTGAAACTCCCTCGGTCTACTCACCTTCAAAGCGTGAATCACGAGTTAGGCGACAGTGATGGAGGGCGCTAGCGGCAGCGTCTGTCGAATTGCGCGCCGATCTTTGAAGCGTTTGCGCCAAATCAATTTCACCACCAATGCGGCGGATAGATTGCGAAATGGCGAAAGCCAAGTGAGACGCTTTCCACCGTCGTCACCGGTTTGAGTTGGTTCCGAACATCACCCGCCCCCCCGCAGCGTTCGGGACTAGCAAA
Source organism: Caulobacterales bacterium (assembly GCA_044356795.1). Classification (GTDB taxonomy): domain Bacteria; phylum Pseudomonadota; class Alphaproteobacteria; order Caulobacterales; family Aquidulcibacteraceae; genus JBIKVO01. The sequence goes on along the minus strand of JBIKVO010000145.1, from coordinate 4,967 downwards.
ACTGCACAAAAATCGGAGCGGACGCATGAGCCTCGAGGTCGAAATCGGCCCCATGTCGCTGCCGGGGCAGCTTGACATTCCTCCGCACCCGCGCGGCCTTGTCATATTCGCTCATGGCAGCGGCTCAAGCCGCTTTAGCCCGCGCAACCAACGTGCAGCCGCAAGACTGCAACGCGCACGCTTCGCCACCATCCTGTTTGACCTCCTGACGGAAGAGGAAGGCGAAGACCGCCGCAAAGTGTTCGATGTCAAATTGTTGGGCGACCGCGTTCTCGACGCAATCGAATGGGCGAGAGACGACGAGCGTGTGAGCTCACTGCCGATCGGCCTTTTTGGCGCCAGCACGGGCGCGGCTGCGGCTTTGCTTGCCGCCGCCGCCGCGCCAGCCGCAGTCCGGGCCATCGTCTCGCGCGGCGGGCGCCCCGACTTGGCCGGCGCCGCGCTGCAGCTCGTACGCGCGCCCACCTTGCTTATTGTCGGCAGCGAAGACCGCGAAGTGCGCGTCATGAACGCGAACGCGGCGACCTGGCTGTCGTGCGAACATCGCGTGGCCACGATCGCGGGCGCGACGCACCTCTTTGAAGAGCCGGGTGCAATGGAACAAGCGCTTGACCTCGCCGCTGATTGGTTTGGCGGCCATCTGAATGGTGAACTTTGATGTCTGTGCTGTTTGCCGACCGCGCCGAGGCGGGCCGCCGCCTCGCAGGTCAGTTGATGACGCTTCAACTCGACCGCCCCATTGTCTATGCGCTGCCGCGCGGGGGCGTGCCCGTCGCTTATGAAGTCGCCGACGCGCTCGGGGCGCCGCTTGATCTGGTGCTTGTGCGCAAGATCGGCGTGCCCAGCCAGCCTGAACTCGCCGCGGGATCGATTGTCGACGGCGATCGCCCGGAGGTTATCGTTAATCGCGACGTGGTGGCCGCTTGCGGCATCAATTCAGAGACATTCAAGGCGATCGCCGAGCGTGAACTTGCCGAGATCGAACGCCGCCGAACGCTATATGGCGCTGCGCACGCCCCCGTTCCTGCGTTCGGCCGTACCGTGATCCTTGTCGATGACGGCGTGGCAACCGGCGCCAGCATGGCGGCCGCTATTACCGCCATGCGCCGCCGCGGCGCAAAATACATCGTCGCCGCAGCGCCCGTCGCCGCGCCCGACACCGCGCGTGAACTCGCTCAAAGCGCCGACCGCTTTGTCTCACTCGCCATCCCCCAGCGCTTCACCAGCGTCGGGCGCTATTACGAGGACTTTCACCAGCTTGGCGATGAAGAGGTTCTCGACGTGTTGGCGAAGGCGAATGCGCGGAAGCTTGGTCCGGTGGAGACACATTAGGGAGCGTTGGTCCCATGTCGATGATGACCTATGGCGTTGAAGACCTCGCCAAAATCGTGCGCGCACAATCTGAAGATTTGCCCGACCCCGCCGAGGGCGACGCGTTCGCTGCCCATTTTGAACAGTTTGCAGACGCCAAGATTGTGCTGCTTGGTGAAGCAACCCACGGCAGTGCGGAATTCTATACGGCGCGTGCCGCAATCACGCAGCGCCTGATCGAGCGCCACGGCTTTCGTATTCTTGCACTTGAAGCCGATTGGCCGGACGCGGCTGAACTCGATCGTTATGTCCGCGCGCACGGGCGGTGGGGCGAGCGCGATGCCTTCATCAATTTTCCGCGCTGGATGTGGCGCAACCAAGAGTTCGCATCGTTCATGGGGCGGCTGCGGTCGTGGAACGAAAGCCGCGATCCCGCCGACCGCGCCGAAGTTCGCGGACTCGACGTCTATAGTCTCCATCGCTCGGTCGATGAGGTGCTCTCTTATCTCGACCGCGTCGATCCGATGGCCGCGATCGAGGCGCGGCGGCGCTATGGCTGCCTCACGCCTTATCTCGACCGTCCCCAATCTTATGGCTTGGCGGCGTTCCGCACTGGGCGGGACTGCGTCGACCAAGTCGTGCAGCAATTGGTGGCGCTTTTGGAAGAGCGCCTTAGCTACGCGGCTGCCGACGGGGAATCCTTTTTCGACGCCGAACAGAATGCGCGCGTCGTCTGCGCCGCCGAAGGCTATTACCGGGCCATGTATGAGAGTGCCACCGCAAGCTGGAACCAGCGCGACGCGCACATGTTCGACACACTGACCCGGCTTATCGAGCGCCGCCGCGGCGCCAAGGCGATCGTGTGGGCGCACAATTCTCATATCGGAAATGCCGGGGCGACCTCAATGGGCGAGGCGGGAGAGTTCAATATCGGACAACTCGCATGCGCCAAGTTTGGCCGGGACGTCGCCTCAATCGGGTTCTCGACGGCGCGCGGTACGGTGCTTGCCGCCGATCAATGGGGCGATGAGCCGCGCATCATGACGATCAATGCTCCGCTGGCCGGCTCGTGGGAGCGCATCTTTCTCGACGCCGGTGCGCCGCGGGCGCTGACGGCTTGGCGCAACGACGACGCTCTCGCCGCCCGCTTGGGCGACAAACGATTGGAGCGCGCAATCGGGGTGATTTACCGGCCGCAAAGCGAGCGCGTCAGTCATTATTTCAACGCCCATCTTTCGCATCAATTCGATGCGCTCGTTTGGTTTGAGGAGACCAAAGCGGTCAGCGCGTTGCCGGGGCGTCCAAGCGAAGGCGCACCCGATATCTATCCATTCGGCGTTTGAGCCGGGCGCGCGCAAAGCGCCCGCTTCTCCGCTGCGCGAGGGGTCGCGCAAGGAGGATCCGATACAGACAATTCTCGGACCGCGCCTGCGCGGCGCTCGCACCAGAGCCCGCCGCCGCCTGCGCGCGCCCGCCGGCCATCCCTGAGACGTTGAACGCTCATTGCCCCCTCTGGCAGGAAAGGTGTCGCTAGCTGTGCTGTAAAAATTGCATTCCGAGGCGGGCGGAACAGGACGAGGAATTGGCTTACTCACCGGAACGGAAGACGTTGGTACTTGCAAAGATGTCGCCGCCAAACAACCCTCCCTCGGGCCGCTTGGTCGAGGAGGAAGGGATCCGTGTGGGGAAAATGGCGGGCTGACGCACGAGCATGGCGAGGCGCTGATGGTATTGCGCAATACCAATGCGGACAGTGGGAATTGACGCCGATCAACCCGCTGGTCCGCTGAACCGAGCATGCTGGTGTCGTCGAAACCTGGAGGACGCCATGTCAGTGGCCAAAGTCGTCGAGATCACCGCAGCTTCGCCGAAGAGTATTGAGGACGCGGTGCAGCGCGGCATAGAGCGCGCCAGCTCCACCCTCGAGCGCATCGAAGGCGCCTGGGTGCAAGATATCAAAGCTGTGATCGACGACGGCCGCATCAAGGAATGGCGCGTCAATCTTAAGGTCACATTCGTCCTGAATTGAGCGCACCGGTGGACGCACGCGCCCTTAAAGCGCGTCCGCGCGCCGCCGCCAAGTGCAGCCGCGCCGGCTGTGCTCGCGGTTGTACCCACGTCCCAATCCGATGACGGATGAGAGCCCGATCCGGCAGGTTATGCGGCGATGATGAGCGTGCTTGACCGCGCGCTGCACGCCCAGATCGTCCACTGGACCTTGAGCCTTCCGCCGCGTGCAGCGATGAGCGCTTTTCTCGACTGGGCGAGCTGCATCGCATTCTCGCCCGGCAAGCAGGCGCAATTGCTGCACACGGCGCAACGCAAGTGGCTGCGCCTTGTTATGCACGTTCAAGTCGCGCTCAAAACCGCCACACGGGCGGCATGCTGTATCGAAACCCTGCCACAGGATCGTCGCTTCAACGAACCCGCGGGGGCCAAGCAGCCTTATTCGGTTTTCAATCAGTCGTTCGTGTTGCAGCAGCAATGTCGGCATCATCCAACGACCGGCGTCGCCGACGTTACCACGCAAAGCGAGCGTGTCGCAGCCTGCGCGGCGCGGCAATGGTTGCTGGCGCTGAGCATCGTCGAGCACCTCGCCATAGGCGCTGAAATCGCCATAATGCGCGTGCGGATCGAGAGGCGCCTCCGCTTGCTGGATCGGACGCCAATATTGCTCAGTGCGCGCGGCGACTTCGCGGACAAGGCCGATGTCGCCATAGGCATAGGCGCAGCACTGGCAATTGAGTTTATCGACCGTGTTACGATTGGAAAGCGTCGCGCTTGAGGCGCTTGACTCCAAACACGGGAAAGCAGAGAGCCTGATGGGGAAGGACTCAAGGGTCGAGTAGCGCAAAGGAAACGATCAGCGAATAGATCGGCGGCGCGCTCAAAAGCGCGAGCGGCGGTGTGCTGCGAACCGATGAAACAAAGTCGCGGGGACGGGCCTTGACCCTAGCGTCCATAAGCAAAAGCATGGTCCGGCGCTGAAGGGGCCGCCCTGATTGAGCGCTAGCTTCAGCGCTCGTCCACGGCTTCGATTTGAGCTTGGTCCGCGGCAATAATGATGCTGGCGATGGCAAGCGCTGAAGCGCTCAAATCATGGGCTTCGCGTGCGGCCAAGTCGCCGTCGCCCCGCGCCCAGATCGCGGCTTCGGTCAAGTCGCGATAGGTCGGTTGCAACGCCAGAATGTGGGCGATCTCAATATCTTCAAGGTCACCAAGGACATGGCGCACATCCTCTGGCGTTGCTGTGTGACTGGGATCGGGCGTGGGCTTGTCAGTGCGGGCCATGAGATGGAATCTCCTTTGAGCAATCAAACGCGGAGTTTCTGCGCGGCGGCGGCGAGCGAGCCTGCCGTGTCGCCGTAATCGGTCCAGGGCCTTGCGCGCGCCAAGGCGCGGGCTGCCGTGCGCAATGTGAATCGCGACGGATCAAGCCCCACGCGCACTTGGGTGCGTATTCCGACAACTTCGGCATGCGATTCCGAAATGACTTCGGCAGGTGCAAGCGGGCTTGCGGCTTAGTGAGCATTGGCGGTGAAGTTTCCTTTGGTCAAGATCCTCCGCGGTTGCAGTCGCGGCGGGCGCGCGTGACCGCCCGTCACGAGTCGCGCGCGCCCGCTGCGGCCTCGCCGCCGTTGCCGCTTTTGGATTGG
>JBIKVO010000144.1:0-7198 GCA_044356795.1 Caulobacterales bacterium | reverse complement strand
GCCCGAGATTTGCGGCCGCATCTGCCCGCAGGACCGGCTTTGCGAGGGCGCCTGCGTGATTGAGCAGTCGGGCCATGGCACCGTGACGATCGGGGCGGTGGAGACCTACATCACCGACACCGCCTGGGAGCAGGGCTGGGTGGCGCCGATCCGGCCGCTGCGAGAGCGGGCCCAAAGGGTCGCGATTATCGGGGCGGGGCCTGCGGGGCTGGCGGCGGCGGAAAGCCTGCGCCTGAAGGGTTATCAGGTGATTGTGTATGACCGCCACGATCGCCCTGGCGGCCTGCTGATTTACGGCATTCCGAATTTCAAACTGGAAAAGGATGTCGTGCAGCGGCGCACGCAGCGTCTCGCAGAGGGCGGCGTGCGGTTCGAGATGAACTGCGAGATCGGCAGGGACAAAAGTTTTGAAACCCTGCGCGACGCCCATGACGCCGTCTTGATCGCCACCGGCGTGTATCAGGCGCGGGCGCTGGCGGTTCCCCAGACGGGGGCGAAAAATGTCGTGCCGGCGATGGCGTTTCTGACCGCGGCCAATCGGCTGGGCCTTGGCGACAGCGTGGCCGATTTTTCGAACGGTCGGCTGGATGCAAAGGACAAACGCGTGGTGGTGATCGGCGGCGGCGATACGGCGATGGACTGCGTGCGCACGGCCGTGCGGCAAGGCGCCAAGCGCGTAACCTGTCTGTACCGTCGCGATCGCGACAATATGCCGGGCTCGCGCGCGGAAGTGGCGAATGCGGAAGAAGAGGGCGTGCACTTTCAGTGGCTTGCACAACCGACGGCGATCTTGGGCTCGGCGCGCAAGGCAACGGGCGTGCAGTATTCGCAAATGCGCTTGGGTGCGCCGGATGCGGCGGGGCGTCGGGCGCCGGAGGCCAGCGGGGCTGAGCCGGGTGAAGTCGATGCCGATCTCATTGTTCTTGCACTTGGTTATGATGCGGAGGATTTGCCCGCAGCGTTTGCTGCGCACGATCTTTCCGTGACGCGCTGGGGAACGGTGCGGATCGATTACAAGACGATGATGACCAATCTGCCCGGTGTGTTTGCTGCCGGCGATATTGTGCGGGGCGCTTCGCTGGTCGTGTGGGCGATCCGGGAGGGTCGTGATGCGGCGGACGCCATGCATGCCTGGATGAAAGCAAACGCGCGCGCCAGCGCTGTGGCGGCGGAGTAGCCCATGACGACGACAGCCGAAGCCACATCCGAAACGGGCGCTGATGAAATCGCGCGCATGCAGGCGCAGCGCGCCGCCCTCGATGCGACGGGCCTGTACCGGAAAGACGACGAACGCGACGCGTGCGGTGTGGGATTGATCGTTGCCATCGATGGCAAGCCGCGCCGCGAAGTTGTCACCATGGCGTTGTCGGCGTTGAAATGTCTGTGGCATCGCGGGGCCGTCGATGCCGACGGCAAAACCGGCGATGGGGCAGGCATTTTGATCGATGCGCCGCAGGACTTCTTCCGCGAGGTGGTGGTGCGCACCGGTCATGCCATAGCGCCGGGGCCCGTGTTTGTCGGGCAGATTTTTTTGCCGCGCACCGATTTTGCCGCGCAAGAAGCCGCGCGCACCATGGTGGAAAGTGAAATTCTGCGCGCTGGATTTGAACTCTATGGCTGGCGCCAAGTGCCGGTGGATATCACCGCGATCGGCGACAAGGCCAATGCGACGCGCCCCGAGATCGAACAGGTCTTGTTTCATGATCCGATGGCGCGCGATGAACGCATGGTCGACAAGGATTTGTTTATTGTCCGCCGTCGGATCGAAAAGCGGGCGCTCGCGGCCAATATCATTGAGTTGTATGTATGTTCATTGTCGGCGCAGACGCTGATCTATAAAGGCATGTTCCTGGCCGAGCAGATTGACGCATTCTATCCCGATCTGAAGGACGAGCGGTTTACTTCCAGCGTTGCAATTTATCATCAGCGTTATTCCACCAATACGTTTCCGCAATGGCGTTTGGCGCAGCCGTTTCGGATGCTGGCGCATAATGGTGAAATCAACACGCTCAAGGGTAATGTGCGCTGGATGCGCAGTCACGAAATCCGCATGGCGTCTGACGCGTTCGGCGCGGCGCAAGAGGATGTGAAGCCGATTATTCAACCCGGCGGCTCGGATTCGGCCGCGCTCGATAATGTGTTTGAAGTTCTGGTGCGGGCGGGGCGGTCTGCGCCGATGGCAAAGTCGCTGTTGGCGCCGGAGGCGTGGGCGAAGTCCACCACCATGCCGGATGCGCACAAGGCGCTGTACGCCTATTGTAATGCGGTGATGGAGCCGTGGGACGGTCCTGCGGCACTGGCTGTGTTTGACGGGCGCTGGGCGGTGGCGGGATTGGATCGCAATGGCTTGCGGCCAATGCGCTATGCCTTGACCATTGATGGCTTGCTGGTGGTGGGATCGGAAACCGGGCTTGGCGGCCTGGACATTGATCGCATTGAGCGGCGCGGTCGATTGGGCGCCGGCAAGATGATCGCCGTCGATACCGAAACCGGCCGCTTTTACGACAGCGCGGCCATTGTCGACGCCCTCGCCGCGCAAGATCCCTATCTCGAATGGCTCGGTAATGTTGTTGAATTGGATGCGCGCATCACCGGCGATGAGCCCCGCCTCTACGCCGATCGTGGCGAGTTGCTGCGGCGCCAATATGCGGCGGGTTTGACGCTTGAGGACCTCGAACTGATCCTGCAGCCCATGATTGAGGATGCCAAGGAGGCGGTCGGCTCGATGGGCGATGATGCGCCGCTTGCGGTGCTGTCCGACAAATATCGCCCGCTGTCGCATTATTTCCGGCAGAATTTCAGCCAGGTGACCAATCCGCCAATCGATCCCCTGCGCGAAGAGCGGGTCATGAGCCTTGCGACGCGCTTCAAAAACCTCGGCAATATCCTGGCGCAAAACGCTGCACAGACCAATGTCTATGTGCTGTCCAGCCCGGTGCTCACCAACGGCATGTATGAGCGCATGCGCAATGAACTCAGCGATGCGGTTGCGGTGATTGACTGCACCTTTGCAGCGCCCGCGCGCAACGAAGATGCGGGCCGGGCGCTGCGCGAGGCGCTCGAGCGTATTCGCGCCGATGCGGAAGAGGCGGTGCTGTCGGGCAGGTCGCATCTTGTCTTGACCGATGAAGCGCAAGGCGCACTGCGAGCGGCGTGTCCGATGATCCTGACGGTGGGGGCCGTCCAGTCTCACCTTGTGGGCAAGGGGTTGCGTAGTTTTTGTTCGATGACGGTGCGTGCGGCCGAATGTCTTGATCCGCATTATGCAGCGGTGCTGATTGGCTGCGGCGCCACCACCATCAATCCCTATCTGGCGTTGGATTCGATTGCTGATCGTGCGGCGCGTGGACTGTGCGGCGATCTCAGCCTTGAGAAAGCGACGGGCAATTACAAAAAGGCGCTTGAAGCCGGATTGCTGAAAATCATGTCGAAGATGGGGATCAGTGTGATCTCGTCTTATCGCGGCGGAATGAACTTTGAAGCGATAGGCTTGTCGCGTGCCTTGGTGGCGGAGTATTTTCCCGGTCTCACCAGTCGCATTTCGGGCATCGGCCTTTCAGGCCTCGCGCACGAGGCGCTCGATCTGCATGCCAAGGCGTTTGACGACGGCGTCATTGCGCTGCCAATTGGCGGTCTGTACCGCTATCGCGCCAGCGGCGAACGTCACGCCTTGGAAGCGGCCCACATTCATCAATTGCAGCGCGCGGTTTCGAATGGCTCTTACGAGGATTACAAGAAGTTCTCCAAAGCCATTCGGGGGCGACGCCTCGCGGAACCGATCCAGCTGCGCGATCTTTTGGAACTGCGAGAAAGCGTGCATCGTCCGGTCGCAATCGACGAAGTTGAAAGCATCAACGAGATCCGCCGCCGGTTTGTCACGCCGGGCATGTCGCTTGGCGCGTTGTCGCCGGAGGCGCACGGCGTTTTGAACATCGCAATGAACCGGATCGGGGCGCGCAGCGTGTCGGGCGAGGGCGGGGAAGATCGGTCGCGCTACAAGCCGCTGCCCAACGGCGACAATATGAATTCCGCGGTGAAGCAGATTGCCTCCGGGCGATTTGGCGTAACGGCGGAGTATCTCAATCAGTGTCGGGAGATTGAGATTAAAATTGCGCAGGGCGCAAAGCCGGGCGAAGGCGGGCAATTGCCCGGATTCAAAGTAACCGATCTGATCGCGAAATTGCGCCACGCGACGCCGGGTGTGATGTTGATTTCGCCGCCGCCACACCATGACATTTACTCGATCGAGGATCTTGCGCAGCTGATTTATGATCTCAAGCAGATTAATCCGCGCGCCAAGGTGTGTGTGAAGCTGGTGGCGCAATCCGGCGTTGGCACGGTGGCGGCGGGCGTGGCGAAAGCCAAGGCCGACGTGATTTTGATCTCCGGCCATGTTGGCGGTACTGGCGCGAGCCCGCAAACCTCGATCAAGTATGCCGGCATTCCATGGGAGATGGGCCTGTCTGAAGCGCATCAGGTTCTGACGCTGAATAATCTGCGTCACCACGTGACGCTTCGCACCGATGGCGGTTTGCGCAATGGGCGCGATATCGTCGTGGCTGCGATCTTGGGTGCAGAAGAGTTTGGCATCGGTACGGCGAGCCTTGTGGCGATGGGCTGCATCATGGTGCGGCAGTGCCACTCCAACACCTGCCCGGTTGGCGTCTGCGTGCAGGATGAAGCGCTGCGTCAGAAGTTCACGGGGACGCCCGAAAAGGTAGTCAATCTGATGACTTTTGTTGCCGAAGAAGTGCGCGAATTGCTGGCCCAATTGGGCTTTCGCACGCTGAATGAGGTGATCGGCCGTACCGAACTGATTGAGCAGATCAGTCGGGGTCGTGCGCATCTGGATGATCTCGATCTCAATCCCCTGCTCGTACGCGTCGATAGCCCGCACCCGCCCTATCGCGCGCGGGCTGAGCGTGTGGAGGTTGCCGATACCCTCGATGCGAAAATTCTGAAGGATGCGCAGCCGTTCTTCGAGCGCGGCGAAAAGATGCAGCTCGATTATGCGGTGGTTAATACGCAGCGTGCGATTGGCGCACGGTCGTCATCGAAAACGATCGCATGCTTTGGTGAAGCCGCACCAGCGCCGGGGCGGTTGCTGTTGCGTTTGACGGGTTCGGCCGGGCAGTCGCTCGGCGCGTTTCTTACGCGTGGGATTGCGATTGATCTGACTGGCGATGCGAATGATTATGTCGGCAAAGGATTGTCGGGCGGGCGGATCGTGTTGCGGCCGCATCCGAAGTTTGCGGATCGGGCGTCAGAGAATGCGATTATCGGGAACACGGTTTTATACGGCGCCACCAGCGGGGAATTGTTTGCAGCAGGCCTTGCGGGCGAGCGTTTCGGCGTGCGCAATTCGGGCGCAGACGCCGTAATCGAAGGATGTGGCGCCAATGGCTGCGAATACATGACCGGCGGGCGGGTGGTGATCCTTGGCGAACTGGGTGAAAATTTCGGCGCCGGAATGACCGGCGGGATCGCCTATGTTTGGGATCGCGATGATCGTTTCGCATTGATGGCCAATGCCGATACGATCGTGTGGCGCCGATTGGCGTCGGCGCATTGGGAAGCACAGTTGCGCGCCTTGATTGAAGCGCATGTGGCATTTACCGGTTCTCGGCGTGGCCAGCAGATCCTCGATGATTGGCAAAACGAAGTGCGCCGCTTTTGGCAGGTCACGCCGAAGGAAATGCTGTCGCGCCTCAGTCATCCGTTGGATGACCTTGATACAGCCGTCGTCGCCGCGTGATTGAAAGCAACACCGTGTTGAAACCTGTGGGGTTCGACGCCGGATGCAATAGAAACGCGCCTTTTGTGTGAAGAAGATCGCCATGACTGTGAAACTGCCCCGCCAGTTTTTTGCCCCGCTTGCCGCGGGCGCACCCGCACCTTTGTTGGAGTTGCCGCATCGGTTGGAGCGGATGATCCATTTCATTCCGCCGCATCTGGAAAAAGTGCGCGCAAAAGCGAGGGCATTGGCGGCGAGCGTGGATGTGCTTTTGGGCAATCTGGAAGACGCCATTCCGTTTGACCAGAAGGCGGCGGCGCGCCGCGGCGTGATTGAAATCGGCGAGCGAACGAATTTCGGCGCCGGCGTCAACAAGACGGGATATTGGACGCGGATCAATGCGCTGAACTCGCCCTGGCACCTCGACGACATCTTGGAAATCGTGCCTGCCATCGGCAATCAGCTGGATGTGATCATGGTTCCCAAAGTTGAAGGGCCATGGGATATTCATTACATGGACCAGCTGCTCGCACAGCTGGAGGCGCGCCACCGGATCAAACGTCCGATTTTGTTGCATGCGATTTTGGAAACCGCGCAAGGCGTGGCGAATGTCGAAGCAATCGCAGCCGCAAGCCCGCGCATGCAGGGCATTTCTCTGGGACCGGCGGATTTGGCCGCATCACGGGGGATGAAAACCACACGCGTTGGCGGCGGCCATCCCGATTATGCCATGCTGGCGGATCCCGATGGTGATGCGCCGCGCCCGCGCTACCAGCAGGACCCTTGGCACTATACGTTTGCGAAAATGGTCGACGCGTGCGGGCAAGCCGGCATCAAGCCGTTTTATGGTCCCTTCGGCGACATCAAGGATTTGGCCGCGTGCGAGCAGCAATTCAAAAACGCATTTTTGATGGGCTGCCATGGCGCCTGGTCGTTGCACCCTGATCAGATCGCGATTGCAAAGATGGTGTTTTCACCGGCCGTCGATGAAGTGCTTTTTGCAAAACGTATTTTGGACTCGATGCCGGAAGGCGGCGGCGTCGCGATGATCGACGGTAAGATGCAAGACGACGCCACCTTCAAGCAAGCCAAAGTCATGCTTGATCTGGCGCACATGGTGGCTGCGAAAGATCCCGCGATGGCGCAGGCTTATGGCCTTCAGGCCACACACGGATAAACATCAACGCCAAGACGTGCGGATGGCCAAGGCGGAGCAGAAAGGGTGCGGTGGCTAGTCCTCCACGCGCACCAATGCGTGCTTCTTTTTTCCGACCGAAAGCTTAACCGCCTTGTCGTGCATGTCGGCGGCGCCCAGCGTAGCGGCTTCATCCGTGATTGGATGATTATTCATGCTCACCGCGCCGGCCTTGATGTGTCGTTTCGCTTCGCCATTGCTTTCGACAAGACCGGTTTCCCGCAGGGCGTCGATCACGCGCAAATTGGCAAGGCGGGCCAAAGAAACGG
>JBIKVO010000143.1:0-7234 GCA_044356795.1 Caulobacterales bacterium | reverse complement strand
TGGACAGCTACGGCGCCGGCGTCGCGATTGTGCGGGTCCAACTGCAAAGCGCCACCGCGCCGCAGGCGGTTTCGGAGGCGTTCAACGATGTTGACCGCGCCCGCCAGGATGCGATCACGCAGGTGACCGAAGCGCGCAAGACCGCCAACGAACTGATTCCGAAAGCGCGCGGTGAAGCCGTCCAACAATTGCAGCAGGCGGAGGGCTATCGCGAGCGTGTGGTGCGGGAAGCGCGCGGTGAAGCCGAACGCTTTAACCTGATCTACGAACAATATCGTCGCGCGCCGCGCGTCACGCGCGAACGGCTCTATCTGGAAACAATGGAGCGGGTGTTCGGCGGCGCGGACAAAATCATTATCGACGGGCGCACCGGCGTGACGCCCTTTTTGCCGCTCGATCAATTGCGCCGCGGTCAAACGCAGGCGTCGGCCCCGGCAACCGGTGCAGCCCCCAGCGGCGCTGGAGGTCAACGATGAAAAAATTCCTTCTTCCTTTGGTGCTGGTCGGGATCGCGGTGATCGTGGTCGCCAGTCAAACCCTTTTCGTGGTGCCGCAAACGCATCAGGCCATCGTGCTGCAATTTGGTACGGTGGTGCGTGAAATCAAAGAACCGGGCCTGTATCTGAAGATTCCCTTCACCCAAGCGGTGGAGGAATTCGACAAGCGCAATCTTGGCCTCACGCTGACGGAAATCACAATCATCGGTTCTGATCAAGAACGCCTGGTGGTGGATGCGTTCGCCCGCTACAAAATCACAGAGCCGCTGGCGTTTTATCAGCAGGTCCGCAATGAACAGGCCGGTGTCGCCCGTCTGCGTCCAATTATGGAAGGCGCGCTGCGCCGTGTGTTGGGCTCGGTCGATACGAATGAGATCATTGGCGCCCGACGCGCCGAACTGATGAAGCAGATCGCCGATCAAATGAACCGCGAGGTATCAGCACCGGGCGGCAACGCCGACGCCAGCCTTGGCGTTCAGATCGTCGATGTTCGGATCCGCCAGGCAGATTTCGTACCGCAGATCCAAGATCGCGTGTTTGAGCGGATGCGGACGGACCGTCAGCAGGTCGCGGCGCAAATCCGCGCGCAGGGCAACGAGGAAGCCACCAAGATCCGCGCCGAGGCGGAACGTCAGGCGGTGATCCTGCGCGCTGAAGCGGCCGAAAAGGCGCGCAAGATCGAGGGCGACGGCGATGCCGAACGGGCGCGCCTGTTTGCCGGTTCGTTTGGTCGCGATGCCGATTTTGCCGCCTTCTACCGCTCGATGCAGGCGTACGAGAAGTCGATCCAGCCGGGCACGCAAATGATCGTGCCGCCGCAGGGCGAATTCTTCCGCTACATGCAAGACAAGAGCGGCGCGCGTCGGTGAGCGCCCGTCCGTAGGTTTCCGTTCGGCCGCCGCTTTGCCGCCCCCGCGCGACTGCTAGGCGGTCGGATGCGGTTGGTTTTTGGTTTTGTCACACATCGTATCCGGTTCTGTGCTTGACAGGACCAGCGAATGCCTTGCCCCAAGCCCGGTATCTTGTACTGGAGTGTAGGGCTGATGCTTAAGGATTTTCGCGACTTCGCCATGCGCGGCAATGTCGTTGATCTGGCTGTCGGCGTGATTATCGGGGCCGCTTTCGGCGCCATCGTGTCGTCGCTTGTCGACCACGTGTTCATGCCGGTGATCGGTCTGATCTTGGCTGGCATTGATTTTTCGAGCTTGAAAATCGTGTTGCAGCAGGCGGTTCCCGCCAGTGGTGTTCAAGGCGCACCGAATTTTGTGGCCGCCAAGCCGGAAGTGGCTATTCAGTACGGCCTGTTCATCAATGCGGTGATCAAGTTCATTATCGTTGCTTGGGTGTTGTTCATGATCATCAAGGCGATGAACAAGCTGAAAGAGGCCGAAGCCGCCGCCCCGTCGCCGCCGCCGGCGCAGGAAGTGCTGCTCTCAGAAATCCGTGATCTTCTGAAGAAGTAAGCGGTCCAAAACATTGCCCGCATGCAGCGGGATTGCTAATCGATCATGCTGGCTGGGTAAGCCCGGAGGCTCGCCCGGCCGCCGTCGTTTTTGGGAAAGCGCGCCTGCCCGCATGAGCAAGAGTTTTGGCCGCCTCGCCGCCGGTCTGGCGCGGATCACCATCCTACCGCTGCATCCGTGGCGTCGGGCGATGGCGCTTGCGGAGGCCGCCACGCGCCTCACCCCGCGCTGGACAGCGCATACCAGCGCTGGGCCCCTGGTGTTCGAAAGTGCTTCGCGTCGCGCCCTACAGGACGCCAACAGCTTTACACGCGAGGAACCAGAGACGGTCGCGTGGATGGAGGCAATGCCGAAAAGCGCGGTGTTTTGGGACATCGGCGCCAATATCGGCTTTTGCGCTATCTTCGCCGCCAAGCGCGGCGTGCAGGTTCTGGCGTTTGAGCCCGCCTATGCGACGCTGGCCGTGCTCGCCCGCAATATCGCGCTCAATGGCGTGTCGGATCGTGTGTCGGCCTATGGGGTGGCGCTTGCCGATCGCACTCGCCTCGACGCGCTGCATATGGATGCCGCGCGCACCGAAGCCGGGCACGCGCTGCACAGTTTCGGCCAAACCGGCACGGTGTTCGGCGCGATCCAGGACAGTGTGCGGCAGGCAGCGATCGGCTACAGCGCCGATGATTTTGTCGCGCAGTTCGGCGCACCGAAACCCACCCATATCAAGCTTGATGTTGATGGTATCGAAACGGCGATCCTGGCGGGCGCCCGCGGCCTGTTGGGCGAAAGCATTGTTGAACTGATGGTTGAGATCTATGACGATTTCAACCCCGCCCAGGCGCAGGCGATCCGCTTGGCGATGACGCAGGCTGGCTTCGTGGAAACGCCCACCGCCTTTCCCTCCGGGCGCAACAAACTGTTCGTGCGGGCTCCGCGATGACATCCACGCCTTACCTTGATTGGCTGGCCCGCGATCTGGAGGCCCCCGCCGCGCCGGAGCGTCGCCACGACGGTTTCGGTCCGGATGTGGTGATCGGCTATGCAACGAATTACGGGCCGGCGGATTTGGCGCCCTTCGTGGCGTCGTTGCGGGCGTTTTCTAAGGCGCGCTGCGGATTGGCGGCAAGTCCTACGCCGGCGGTGAAGGCATTTCTGGCGGGACATGGCGTGGAGCGGTTTGACCCTCCGGCCCAAAGCGGCTGGCGTCCGCACATCCATCTCATCCGGCAGAAATTTTATCTGTCGATGCTGGCGGCGTATCCCGATGCGCGCAAGATTTTGATCCTGGATGTGCGCGATCTCGCCTTTCAGGGTGATCCGTTTGCAACCGGCTTTGGCGATGAAGAGGCAGACCTTGTCATGTATGCCGAAACAGGGCCGGGCGGTTTTGCGCGGCAGGGCGCCAATACCCGCTGGGCTACAACGCTGATCGGCGCGG
This sequence comes from Caulobacterales bacterium, assembly GCA_044356795.1. GTDB lineage: Bacteria > Pseudomonadota > Alphaproteobacteria > Caulobacterales > Aquidulcibacteraceae > JBIKVO01. The sequence continues at coordinate 3,842 of JBIKVO010000143.1, read as the reverse complement.
GGATCGCGCAGCGTCTTGGCGATGCGATGGTGGTATGCGGCGGCACGGTGATGGGCCGGCCTGAACCGATCAAGCGCATGCTGCGATCGCTGCTGACGCTGGCTGCGATCCAGCGCACCGGCATGTTGGAGCATATCGGCGCTGACCAAAGTGCGATGAATGTGATTGCGCATTGGGGGCTGCAGGATGTGCGCGTTGCAGCGAACTATCGGCGCACGGCGACCATCGGACACGCCGACCCGTTGCGCGTGGACGGCGATGTGCTGCGTAATCCCGATGGCGGCGTGAGCCCGATTTTGCATCAGTATGATCGCCATGCCGATGCGAATGCGCTGATCTTGCGACGCTGGTCTCTGCCTGAGGGCGAAACGGCATCGCGCAAGGCGGCGGCCTCGGGGCTTGCGAAACTGCGTCATCGCGCCCGTCGCAGTTTCACTAAGCGCTGGCCGGAGTGGCGGTGAGGCAAAGCGCGCCCCCCCTGTCAAAAATTCTTTTGACATCCCCCAAGCAATGCCCGATAGGCGCGCGCTCTTGAGCAGGCGGGGCTGACAGTGGGTCCCGATACCGGAGGCTACATGCGGTGGACGCGACGATCGCAGTAACCGGGCCCCGCGCCCAGGCGGTGCGCACATTCGCTCTGGCTTTCAACGATCCGGCGCTTCCCATGATCCGCGCAGAAAGGCCCGAAGACGGGCCCTTTATTGATCCCATCCTGGATGCGGCGTTCGGGCCCGGCCGCTTCGCGAAAGTGTCGGAGCGCGTGCGCGAGGGCGCGCGTCTCAACGGCGCAGCGTCGCGCATAGCGGTGCAGAATGGCGCGCCGGTGGGTTGCTGTCGGCTGTATGACATCAGCATCGGGCCAACGCCGGCGCTGTTTCTGGGGCCTTTGGCGGTGCATCCGCGGGCGCAGGCGGGCGGGCTTGGTCAGGCGCTGGTCCGCGCCGCGCTGGACGCCGCCGGTCCAGCCGCCACCGTGTTGCTCGTCGGTCAGCCATCTCTGTTTGCGCGGTTTGGTTTTGAGCAGGTTCCTAACGGTTCAGTGATCATGCCCGGGCCAACGGAAGCGCGCCGCTTGCAATGGCGGCTTGGCGGGGGCGCCGCGCCGCCAGCGGGACAGGTCAGCGCCCCTCGCGTCGCCAACTGAACGCCAGCAACAAAAAGCCGGCCATCGCCCACAACAGGCCCGGGCCCAAGGGCTCGGACTGTGCGGCGCGCACGCTGAAGGCCTCCCGTCGCTTCAGCCCGATCCAGCCTTCGCCTGCCGCAGTCTCGCCAACGCTCACGCGGCGCACCGCCGGTGGGCCAGCGCCGTCCTCGCCAGCCAGCGACACGCCGCCGCCGGTGGCCGTCGATACGGGCCGCAACAGGGCGTCGGTGGCGGTCAAGGCGGCGGCTTCTTTCGGGTTGGCGGGGCCAACCGCTGCAAATGCGCGCAGTTCACTGCTGCGCAGCTCGTATAAGCCCTGCATCGTCGTGTTGATCGCGGCGCGGTACAGCCCCGGACCGACCGGCGCCAAAGTCACCGGCTTGGTTTGGCCATTGGGGTCGATCAGGGTGGCCGCGCCCGCAGGCTCTCCCAGGGTGGAAAGTTCGGCGCTCAAGCCGCCGGGGGCGGCCTTCAAGGTCAAGCGCTCCTCATCCAAATCGGGTTCGCCCATCAGCCAGTGCGCCAGCCGGCGCAGCAATTCGCCATGCGGCCCGCCGCCATCAACACCGCGCGCCCACATCCAGACATGGTCGCTCCACAGTTGCGCCACGCGGCCTTCGCCAACCCGATCCAGCACCAGCAGCGGGCGCCCTTCACCGGCCATCAGCGTGCGCCCGCGGCTTGCATTGGCTTCTACCAGACGCTCCCAGCGACCCCAGGCCTGCGGATTGGGCAAACCGCGGGTGACAGGGTGGCGATCGCCCAATCCGGTGCGCAGCGGGCGAAATGGCGTCTCGCGCACCACGCCTGTGGGTGCAGACGGCATCACATCCGCAAGCGGCGTTTGGCTGAGGCTTTCAAAACCCGCGTCGTGAGGCCCGGCTGCAATCAACAGCGCCCCGCCATTGCGCACGCGATTGGCGATGTTTTCAAAATAATCCATCCGCAGCAGCGTGCGGCGGCGATAGCGATCGAAGATAATCAGATCAAATTGATCAAGCTTTTCGACAAACAATTCCCGGGTCGGAAATGCAATCAAGGCAAGCTCCGACATCGGGGCATAATCAATCTTTTCCTGCGGCCGTAGAATGGTGAAATGCACCAGATCAACGCCGGGATCGGATTTTAAAAAATTGCGCCATACGCGCGCGCCGGGATGCGGTTCACCAGTGATCAATAAGACGCGCAGGCGGTCGCGCAAACCGCTGAGGCTGAAGGCCTGGCGATTATTGGCAAGGCTGATTTCCTGCGGGCCCTGTTCGGCTTTGACGATAATCATCGATTCGCCGCGCTTGGGTGTGCGGATGGGGATTTTCACCGTCTCGCCCGCGCGTGCATTGATGCTGCTCAACGGTTTGCCATCTGCCGAAACGGTCAGTCGCACGATCGCACCCGGCGCTGGATCATGTACTTTCGCTTCGATCGTGACCGTCTCGTTAACGACGCCAAAACCCGGCGCCGCAATCAATTCCAATCGTCGATCGCCGCGATTGGGATCGCCGATCACCACCGTGTGCAGCGGTCCCAGCGGCGAAAGCCGTGAGGGATCAGCGGGCGCATCGTTGATCTGGCCATCCGTGATCAAGATTGCGCCGGCGATGCGATCACGTGGGGCGTCGGAAAGCGCATCTTCCAGCGCGGTGATCAGCGGTGTGCCGGTGGCGTCGCTGCGCGCCTCGCGCACGCGGACCTCCAGCGATGAGTCCTGCGCCAGCGACATCGCGAGGCGATCCGCTATGGTGCGGGCGGCGTCAATGCGGCCGGCCAGGCTCATGCTTTCGCTTTGGTCAATCACGATGGCGGCGATATCAGGCGCGGATTCGCGCACCTCGCGCACACCCAGCGGCTGCATCAGGCCCAACAGCACCAGTCCCAGCCCGGCCCCGCGCGAGATTGTCGCCTGGCCGCCACGCAGCCCATAAAGCCCCAGGGCCAAGGCCATCAGCCCGGCAAGCACAAAGATCGCCCACCACGGCAAGGCGGGATCAAAAGCGATGCGTTCTGGCAGAGTGAAAGTCACCGACGGCGCTCCTCCACGCCCATGCGCTCCAGCAGGGCGGGCACATGCACCTGATCGGCTTTGTAACTGCCGGTCAGCGACACCATCACAAGATTAACGCCAAACCGCATCGCCATTTCCCGTCGACGGGCGTTATCGTCAAACCAGGACAGGCTGTCTTCGCGGCGCATTTGCGCCCACGCATTGGCCCAATCGCCATTGCCGATCAGCAAGGCCGGCACACCGTCCCGCGCGGCGGCCGAACTTGGGGTTTCGGCGAAGATGCGGGTATTGTCGGTGCTGCCGGGAAAGCTTTGCATCAGGTAATAGGCTTTGGTCAGGACGTGATCGCCGTCGATGGGTTCCAGCGGCGGCGCATCCAAGCCCCGCAGCAACACTGCGGCTGGCCCCGGATTGCCGCCAGCGCCGGCGTCTCGGGTGTCGAGAAACACCATGCCGCCAAGCCGCATGTAGCGATCCAGGCGCGATGCGGCTGCATCACTCAAAGGGCGCGGCGTGCGGGGCGCAAGCCAATACAAGATCGGAAACCGTGATAGGTCATCGCGGGCCAGATCAACGCCCGTTGTCGGGCCTGGCTCCACGGCGGTGCGATCGCGCAGGATCCGCGCCAACATATCAAGGCCGGCCTTGGCGGTGGCGTCGGTGTCGGCGTCGCCGGTGATCACATAGGCGAGG
>JBIKVO010000142.1:0-7243 GCA_044356795.1 Caulobacterales bacterium | reverse complement strand
CCAAGCCCGCGCGTCCAATCGCTTCCGTTCGAACTTCCTTGGTGAAGTGAACGGTTTTGGCGGTGGCCGCGATCTGCGCAGTGTAAAGGAAGAATCCGTGGTCGACGCGCAAATCGGCTACGAGTTCCAAGGCGGCCCGCTGCAAGGGCTGTCGGTCACGCTGCAAGGGCTGAACCTGACGGATGAACCCTTTACGACGTACGAAGCTTTCAATGAAGCGCGCACGATCGACTACCAACAATATGGAAGCACCTTCCTCCTCGGGCTCAATTACAAACTGAATTGACGCCTGTTCCATCGGTGGAAACGCCTTACCCCGCCGGTCATCCGGCGGGGTTTTTCTTACCTCAATCACAACCGCGCGCGTGGACAGACGCGCCGTCGCTCACATAGATTTTCGCTATGAACCCTCACGCTATCCAATCAATCGCAATCATCGGCGGCGGCTCTGCCGGCTGGATGGCCGCGACCGCGCTCGCGAAACTCTTACCGCCCGGTCTGTCAATCACCCTCGTTGAAAGTGACGAAATTGGCATTGTGGGCGTTGGCGAAGCGACAATTCCCGCCATCAAACTTTTCAACGCTGCACTTGGCATGGATGAAACACGCTTCATCCGCGAAACGCAGGCCACCTACAAACTCGGCATCGAATTCGTTGACTGGTCGGCTTTCGGCTCACGCTACATTCACGCCTTTGGCGAGGTTGGCATGCGGCTTGGCCTGATCGAGTTTCATCAATACTGGGCACGCGCCTTGCTTAGGGGTAACGCGCCAGACCTGTGGTCTTTCTCACCCAATGCACTCGCCGCGCGCGACAATCGCTTTGCGCACCTTGGGCAGATCGCCGACACGCCGATGACCGGCCTCGCTTATGCTTTCCACTTCGATGCGGCGATGTACGCGAGCCATCTGCGCAGCATCGCGGAAGCCGCTGGCGTTGTGCGCGTGGAAGGAAAAATTTCCACCGCGTCGCAACGTCCAGAGGATGGATATGTCGACGCTGTTTGTCTTGACGATGGTCGGATAATCAAGGCCGATCTGTTTATTGATTGCTCGGGCTTCCGCGGCTGGCTTATCGAGCAATGCCTGAAGACGGGATACGAAGACTGGCGCCGTTTTCTCCCCTGCGATCGGGCAATAGCGATTCCCACGCAAAGGGTCGACCCGCTCATGCCGTTCACGCGCTCGACGGCGCGTGAAGCAGGATGGCAATGGCGCATTCCGCTGCAACATCGCACCGGCAATGGCTATGTTTATTGCAGTAACTTTCTCGACGATGATGAAGCTGCGCGCTTGTTGCTTGAGCGCCTTGATGCGCCCGCGCTCGCCGATCCGCGACCGCTGCGGTTCGTGACGGGCCGCCGCACCCTTTTCTGGAACAAGAACGTGGTGGCGCTCGGCCTTGCCAGCGGCTTCATGGAGCCGCTGGAATCCACCAGTATTCACCTGATTCAATCCGGTATTATGCGCCTGATCACACTTTTTCCAGACAAGCGCTTCGCGCCGCATCTGCGCGACGAGTACAATCGGCTCAGCATTATAGAATTCGAGCGCATTCGCGATTTTCTGGTTTTACATTACCACGCCAACACCAAGTCGGACCAAGCTTTTTGGCGCGCGTGTCAAGAACTCCCACTGACCGACACGCTCGCGCGCAAGATCGCTTTATTTAAAGAAAGCGCGCGAATTCACCGCGAAGCGGATGAGTTGTTCACCGAAGCGGCGTGGCTTCAAGTGTTGGTGGGCCAGGGCGTGACGCCACAGGCCTATCACCCACTCGCGGATGCGGTCACCGACGCGCAATTGACGGGCTTCTTCAGCAACCTTCAGCGCGTTATCACCCGCGCGATTGCGCTTTTACCGGAACACGACGCCCATCTCAAATCGCTTCTGCGGCAGAACTGATTAAACTCACGATGCGCGGCAGTTTTGTGCGATGAAATCCGCATGCAACGGCATTGCATCAGCGGCTTCACCGATCACGCGGCGTAATCCCGCTAGCAACCGCACAGCATCCACACCCTGGCGCAGATCCGCCAAGGGATCATAGCGCTGCGGCATGACATGCTGGCCAACAAGCACAGCCAGCCAGCTTGGGTTTTGAAACAGCTCGAACCCATCTGACACTAGTCGTCCGGCCTTTCGGAAGTGCTCCAACTTCCAGGTCAATGAATCTGGGATCTGCATCTCTGCACAATACCGCCAAAGCGACGTGTCCCGGCGCAGCGTTGCATGATAGTGCAAGATCAGAAAATCTCGAATGCGCTCATATTCCTGCTTCGTGATGCGATTGTATTCATCGATCCCTGCCGCATCAAAATCACGATCCGGCATCAGCGCCAGCAGGCGCTGAACGCTCGTTTGAATGAGGTGGATGCTTGTGGATTCCAAGGGCCCCATGAAGCCGCTCGCGAGGCCAATCGCCACAACATTCTTCTTCCACGACGATTTGCGACGACCCGTGACAAAACGAAGAGGTTTAGGATCCGCCAAGGGTTCGCCGTCGAGATTGGCCAGCAGAACGCGCGCCGCTTCGTCCTCGCTGAGATGCGCACTGGAAAACACATAGCCATTGCCGATGCGATGTTGCAGCGGAATACGCCATTGCCAACCGGCCTCGCGTGCCGTGGAGCGCGTATAGGGCGTGAACTCACCGCCATTGCGACACGGAACCGCCATTGCCCTATCACACGGTAACCAGTGCGTCCAATCTTCATAGCCCGCCTGCAGCGCGCCCTCGATCAAAATCCCGCGAAACCCGGAGCAATCGACAAACAAGTCGCCATCAATGGTACGCCCATCTGAGAGCGTCACATGGTCGACAAAACCCGATTCCGCGTGCAATTGCACATCTGTAATATTGCCCTCAATGCGCACGACGCCGCGCGCCTCAGCGTAGTTGCGCAGCAGGCGGGCATAAAGACCGGCGTCGAAATGATACGCGTAGTCAAAAGTTGATTGAATGCGACGCGGATCGCGTATGGGCCGGTCGAATTTCAGCCCTCGCCCGGCAACCGCCGCCAAGGAATAGCGATCAAGGGATGTATCATCTCCCGCCATGCGGGCGCGCAGCCAGTAGTGGTGCAAGGGAACGACATCGAATTCCGCGCCAAACGTGCCGAATGGGTGAAAGTAGCGGTGTCCCTGCGCACCCCAATTGATAAATTCGATGCCGAGCTTGAAGCTGCCCTGTGTTTTCGCAACGAACTCATTCTCATCTATGCCAAGCGTTTGATTGAACATCTTGATTGGTGGAATCGTCGCCTCACCGACACCCACGGTTCCGATTTCTTCCGATTCTACCACCGTCACGCGGCAGCCACCGCGCACGGCATTGATGATCGCCGCAGCCGCCATCCAGCCCGCGGATCCACCGCCAATCACCGTGATTGCGCGCAATCGCCGATCACCTTCGCTGCATGGCCCGCTGTTCAATACGTCCGGACTCATGAGGAAATCCCTTCACCGCACACCAGTCGAATAGACGCGATAACCCCATGCCGGAATGGCGACCGCCGTCTGTTCACTCAGTTGCACATCAACACCTGTAAAATGCTCACGATAGGCGCCAGAAAACGGACCGCCACTAAAAGTCACTGTCTGCTCTCGCGCTGACAGATTTACGGCGACGAAGACACGGTTCTCGCCCTTCTGCCGCACAAAACTGAACACTGATTTTGGCGCACTGTTCGCCACAGGAGTCATCGGGGCGCCCCAAGCGCCATTCCACAATGCCGGATTTTCTTTTTTGAACGCAAACAGATTTCGATACAGCCCCTCCATAGGATCGAGGCGCCAAGGAATGGGATCCCGTTCAAAGAACGCGAGACGTTTTGGATCGCCTGCCTCTTGCCCATTGTACATCATTGGAATGCCCTCCGAGACAACGGAAAGAACAATCGCTGCGTCTGTCGCCGGTCCAAATCGCTCTCGCGCTGTTGCGTCCCAGGCATTTTGGTCGTGATTGGAGACATGCATCAAGCGCATCGCCAATGGCGGGAATGTCCCGTGGTGCCCGTAATAGAAGCCTGACAACGCGCCCACATCGGCGCGGCCCTGGCCGATATCATGGAGCGCATTGTTCCAACCCCATGCGTAGGTCGCGTCAAAGGCTTTATAATGCATGTCGCGACTATCAGCTTCGGCCAACATGAAAACCGGCTTGATCGTTTCCAATTCGCGACGCACCTGCTCCCAGAAATTCAAAGGCACAAAATTCGCCACATCGCATCGAAATCCGTCAACGCCGAATTCGCGTACCCAATAGGCCATTGCCTGCGTCATGTATCGACGCACACCCGATTGATTGTAATCGAGATCGATGATGTCGGCCCAATCCGTCCAAGGCGTTGACTTCGTTTCGCCGCGCCAATTGCGCATATACCAATCCGGATGCTCACGCGCCAAATTGTTGTCCCACGCCGTATGATTGGCGACCCAGTCCAAAATCACTTTCAAACCAAGAGCATGAGCCTGATCGACAAAGGCCTTGAGATCCTGCTTTGTGCCAAATTCCGGATTCACGTCATAGTAGTCGCGCACTGAATACGGGCTGCCAAGGCTGCCTTTGCGATTCAAGACGCCGATGGGATGGACTGGCATCAGCCAAACAATGGTAACGCCGAGATCTTTCAAGCGAGGCAATTGCCGCGCTGCCGCGACAAACGTTCCCTCCGGCGTGAACTGTCGTGTATTGATCTGGTAAATCGTCGCAGTCTTCACCCATTCAGGTGAATTGACCTGCATGATCGGCCTCGCGGCATAGGGATCTCTTTCTTCCATGGCGATTCCCCCGCTGCATCCCGTTGCACCAAGCACTGTGGCAAACGCCAGTGCACCCACAACCAGCACCTTCTTGGTGAACCCACATATTGTCATGACTTAACCTTCTGCACCGACGTCGATTCTTGTTGATCGACACGAAGAACCATAAAACCCGCGATGGCAAAGCTCCCGCCCGCCAATGCAAAAGCCCAAATTGGCTCAAGATTAAAGAAAGTCCGCAGAATAAATCCCAACAATGTCGCAGCGACCAATTGCGGCACGACAATGAAAATATTGAAAATGCCCATATAGATGCCCATTTTGTGCGCTGGCGCTGTGCCCGCAAGAATGGCGTACGGCATCGAAACGACTGCAGCCCAGGCAATTCCCACCGCAATCATTGGCGCCCACAGCACTGCTGGATCGCGCATACCAATGATTGCCGCAAAACCGGCAGCGCCAATCCACAAACATGCAGCGTGCAGCCAACGTCGGTCCATACGCGCTGCAATGAACATCAAGCCGACCGCCGCAATTGCCGCAACTCCGTTGCGAATAGAGCCTAGCAGGTTCCACCAATCACCGGCGTCTTGGTAAGGCGCGCTCCGTGGATCGACAGCGCCGTAGTGATATTCGGCAATTGCAGAATGCCCATAGATCCACATCGCAAAGAGGCCAAACCATGTAAAGAATTGCACGACCGCCAATTGCCGCATTGTTTGCGGCATTGCAAAAAGATCATCGACGATTTCAGAGAAGCCATTTTTGTCTCGCCCCACATTGCGAAGGAGCGCCGCAAAACATTGCATCAACCCAAAAAACGCCACCAGCCCGGCCAAGACGTAAAGATCTTGCTCAAATCGAATGGCGCCGAGGAACGATAGCCAATCTGGGCGCGGTGATTGACGCGCCAAGGCCACAAATGCGGCCAACGCGAAACCGACAACAATCCATGCCATGCCGTATCGCAAAAGCTTGGCGCCCGTGCACCTTTGCGTCTCAGCGCCCATCATTGACCCGCGCCGCGCAAGACGCATCTGCTCAAAAGCCGCCAATTGTGCAGGCGTATATTCTTTTGTCGTAAAAACTGTCCATAGAACCGCGAGCAGCAAGGCCGCACCACCGACATAGAAAGCCATTTTCACACTGGGTGGAACGCCGCCCTCCGGCGCGGTGTTCGGCACGCCCCATTGCGTCATCGCCCAGGGCAGCAGGCCCGCAAAAACCGCGCCAGCGCCAATAAAAAAGCTCTGCATTGCATAGCCGGTTGTGCGCTGACTGTCGGGCAGATTATCCGCAACAAAAGCGCGCTTCGGCTCCATCGTAATGTTCAACGCGGCGTCCATAATCCACAGAGCGCCTGCAGCAATCCACAAGGCCGACGCATTGGGCATCACAAACAGGGCCATACTTGCCAGCAAGGCGCCGACAAGAAAGTACGGTCGCCGACGCCCGAGCGGCGTCCAGGTTTTGTCGCTCAGATATCCAATCAGCGGCTGCACCAGAAGACCCGTAAGGGGTGCTGCAATCCACAAGATCGGCAAGGCATCCTTGTCAGCGCCAAGCGCCTGAAATATGCGGCTGACATTACCGTTTTGCAGATCAAAGCCAATCTGAATTCCAAGAAATCCAAAACTCATGTTCCAGATTTGCGCGAAATGAAGGGTGGGCTTTTCCGCGCCTGATCCGGCGGGACCCGCCGTGCCCGCATTGACGTCTGCTGAAGTGGTCATCGCCTTGGCCTCTCTCAAAACAAGCGCCGCTTCAGCGCATACACGCGGGCCGAATGCGGCGCTGCGCCCTCATATTATGCCTCGATGGCCTGTTCGAACGGTCGACCCGCTTTTCGCAATAGCCAGCGCAACAAAGGCCCAGTCATGATTGTCGTGCCGACCGCCATGATCACCAACATCGTAAATACATCCTGCGGTATGAAACCGAGCGAGAAGCCAATGTTGAGCACAATCAACTCCATCAGCGCGCGTGTATTCATCAAGACGCCAAGCATTCCCGCCTCATGTCCGGACATGCCCATGGCGCGCGCGGCCAGATAGACAGGCGCAATTTTGCACATCACGGCGATAGAGAATAGGCACGCACACCATCCCCAATCCGCCCAAGAATCGAGGCCAAGAACATTCGTGCGCAGACCGGTATAGGTGAAGAAAATCGGCAGAAAGAAGACCAACACGAAGGCGCTCATCTGGCTGCGCCACGCTGCGACAAACGCAGGGTAACGATGGACGAGAATTCCCAACAGAAAGCCGCCGAAAATAGTGAAGATGCCCAACGCTTCAGTTGCGATGCCGGCGGCAAAAATTAATGCCAGCATCACCGCCATCAGGGGTGTAGGAACGCTCCCGCCTTGGGTGGGCCACGTCTTCATCATCAAATCAGTGATTGGCCGCCCAAGAACAAGCACGCCAAGTCCAAACAAAACAATACCTCCGACTTGCAGCGCCGCGGCTTGCAAAGAGAA
>JBIKVO010000141.1:0-7264 GCA_044356795.1 Caulobacterales bacterium | reverse complement strand
GACGCGGCCCAAAACGGCGTTTTGCTCATGGATCAGGATCGGGCGCTTCTGCGCCACCGCAGCCGATAAAGCCGGCAGCGATGGATACCCGCCAAACCCCGCAATCACGGCGGGTTTGATGTCAGCCAGGCGTGCGCGCGCCGCCCGCATACCGGCGGAAATCTTCATCGCCGCGCCGATGGCCTGGATCGGATTGGACCAGGATAGTGTCGCGGCGGGCACATCTTCGATCGCATCAGCGACGAAATCCTTCGCATAAACGCGTCCGCGTTCGTCTGTCATCAGCACGATGCGCCAGCCACGCGCGCGCATCGCATCGGCAAAGGCCTGCGCTGGAAACAAATGCCCGCCGGTGCCGCCAGCGGCGATCAATACGGTGCGCTCCATGAAAAACAGGCCCCCTATGAAAACTTGGTCCCACCGGCGCGGTCATGGAAGATCGCGGGCTGTCGCACGCGCACCAAGGCGAGCGCAAGACCGAGTGTGACAGCCGACGCCAACAGGGACGATCCACCGTAAGAAACAAACGGCAATGTCATGCCTTTCGCCGGTACGACCGCGACATTCACGCCGATATGGATCAAAGCCTGCAATCCGATCAGAATGAACAGACCCGAAGCCGCAAGCCGCGCAAACGGATCGCTGGTCTGGGCTGCGCGCTGCAGCCCAAGCCAAATCAGCGCCGCATAAACGCCAATCAAGCCCAAAGCGCCGATCGCGCCCAATTCCTCTGCAGCGACAGCAAAGATGAAGTCGGCATGGGCGTCCGGCAAATCGAGTTTCACCTGTCCCTCGCCAAGGCCCCGGCCAAACACGCCGCCATGCGCAAGCGCCTCCAGCGCCATCCCAACCTGACTGTTGGCAGCCACTTCGCGCGCGAAGAAACCATCGACACGTTCGCGGACATGGCCAAAGGCCCCATAACCCGCAGCCGCCACCGCAACCGCAACGCCAACGCCCAGCGCCACAATTCGCAACTCAACCCGCGACAGCGCCAAGACACTCAACACGACCGCCGCCATCAAAACCGTTTGTCCCAGGTCGGGCTGGGGCGCGACCAGCGCTGCAAATATCGCAAACAAAATCGTCGTCGCGATCAGGCCCGGAAAGCGCGGATTGCGCATCCGCTCCGCCAGCATCCACGCGCACGCAATCACCAAAGCGGGCTTGGCAAACTCCGACGGCTGGACGGAAAAGCCGGCGATTTCCAGCCAGCGTTGCGCGCCTTTTTTCTCCACGCCAAAGACTGCAACAACCACCAATGCAACGAGGCTGGCCGCCCAAAGCATGACGCCAAAACGCCGGACCAGACGCGGCGTAAACGACGCGCACGCCACCGCAGCTGCAAGCGCTGCCCCCGCATAAAGCGCGTGGCGCAGCGCCAATTGAAACGAGCTGTCGAGATGAAGTTGCGCCGCCGCCCCCGGCCCGGCCGCCAAAGCCAAAACCATGCCCGCTGCAAACAAGGCCGCAGCCGCCGCCAACACACCGCGATCATGTCCGGCAGTCAGACGCTCCCACTGCGCGCGCCACCCGGAGCGCCAAACGGAGGGCGCCTCGCTCACGCCCCCCCCCGATCTCCCGCGCCAACCAGCGCGGACAAGTCCGCAATGATCGCCTTGAACGCTGCGCCGCGGGCTTCAAAATCGGTATATTGATCAAAGCTGGCGCATGCCGGCGACAACAACACGATGCGTTCATCCGCGGTTTCGCGGCGAGCGGCGGCGAACGCGGCGCGCGCGGCTTGATCAAGGGTCTCGTAGCGGCAGATCGGCAATCCATCAGGCGCGTGGGCGGCGATGGTGTCAGCAAACGCAGCGCCAGATTCGCCGAACAGATAAGCGCCCTTCAATTGCTGGAAAAACGGCGCCAAGGCCGCCACGCCCCCCTCTTTCGCGCGCCCGCCCGCCAGCCAATAGACATGCGGGAACGCGCGCAAGGCTTGGGCTGCGGCATCAGCATTGGTGGCTTTTGAATCGTTGATAAACATCACGCCATCAACCAGGCCCACCCGCTCCAGCCGATGGGCAAGGCCTGGAAAGCTTGCAAGGGCGCGCGCAATATCCGCCGGCGCCACCCCCATCGCGCGACACGCCGAATAGGCCGCCGCAATGTTTTGCGCATTGTGTGCGCCCGGCAATGCGGCGGCGGCGGCGAGATGGGCAACCAATTCGGAGCGGCCAATCAAGGCGTCATACACAGCGCCGCCCAGCGCAAACACGCCGCGCGCCACCGACTGCCCCGCACTGACCGGCGCCACCGTCCGTGCACTGGCCTTCAAGTGCGTGCACGCCTGCTCGCCCCACGGATCATCGACCCCGACAATCGCCCAATCACCCGCGCCCTGATTGTCGAAGATGCGCATTTTCGCGGCGAAATAATTCTCCATCGTGCCGTGGCGATCAAGGTGATCCGGCGTGAGATTGAGAAATACCGCCGCGTCGCAGCGCAGCGACTGCGTTAACTCCAGCTGATAGCTGGACAGCTCCAACACATAATGCGCGCCCGCATGCAGTGGCTTCAGATCCAAAACTGCAGCACCGATATTGCCGCCAACCCGGACATCGCGGCCCGTACTTTCCAGAATATGGCCAATCAGCGCGGTGGTGGTGGATTTGCCGTTCGTGCCGGTCACACCGATCACCTTAGGCCGCATGCTCGGCGCCAGCGCCTGGATCGCCTGCGCGAACAATTCGATATCGCCGATCATCGGGACCCCAACCGCGCGCGCCAAGTCTACCACGCGATGCGGGCTTGGGAAGGTCAGCGGTACGCCCGGCGACACTACCAGCGCGGCAAAGTCGCGCCAATCACGGGCGTTGAAATCCGACAGGGCGACGCCTTCCGCTTCGGCGCGGGCGCGCGCCGCGGGGTTGTCGTCCCAGGCATGCACATGCGCACCGCCCGCCTCCAGCGCCCTGGCGGCGGCCAGGCCGGATCGGGCAAGACCAAACACCGCCACATGGCGGCCCTCATAGGTGCGGATCGGGATCATGCAGCCATTCTCCCGTCAGCGCAATTTCAATGTCGCAAGCCCCGCGAGCGCAAACATCACCGACACAATCCAAAATCGGATGACGATCGTGGGTTCCTGCCATCCCATCTTTTCAAAGTGGTGGTGGATCGGCGCCATCAGGAACACGCGCTTTCCTGTGGCTTTGAACCACATGACCTGGATCATCACCGACAGGGCCTCAGCAACGAACAAGCCGCCGATAATCGCCAGCACGATTTCATGCTTCGTCGCGACCGCCACAACGCCCAACATGCCGCCCAACGCCAGCGAACCGGTATCGCCCATGAACACGCGCGCGGGCGGTGCATTGTACCACAAAAACCCAAGCCCTGCGCCCAGCAGCGCACCTAGCAAAACCGACAACTCCCCAACGCCTTTGACGTGATGAATATCGAGATAATCGGAGAAGTCTGCCCGCCCCACAAGATACGCGATAAAGCCAAAAGCCGCGGCGGCGATCATCACCGGCACAATCGCCAAACCATCAAGCCCGTCGGTGAGATTCACCGCATTGCCGGCGCCAACAATCACCAGCATCGCAAACGCGACAAAGACAATCCCCAGCGGGATGGTGATCGTTTTGAAGAAGGGCAGTGCGAGTTCAGTAAAATCGCCGCCCTGCAGCAAGGCCTGCCAAAACACCATCCCTTGCCTGGCTTCGTCGCTTTGGCTCCACTGCGTGGCAAGCACAATCAGCACCGCGCCAAACGCAATCGTAAACTCCAAACCAAGCCGCAGGCGGCTGGAAAGGCCATCTGCCTTTTGCTTCGTCACCTTGCGGAAATCATCGATGAAGCCGACGGCGCCAAAGCCAAACGTGACAAGCAAGACAGCCCACACATAGGGATTGCCCAAATCAGCCCACAGCAAACACGAAACGCCAAGCGAGCACAGGATGATAAAGCCGCCCATGGTGGGCGTGCCCTTCTTTGTCAGCAGATGGCTTTGCGGACCGTCTTCCCGGATCGGTTGGCCTTTGCCCTGCTTTTGCCGCAACCAATCGATCATCGGCTTGCCAACCACAAAGGCGATGATGATGGCGGTCAAGATCGCGCCGGCGGTGCGAAAGGTGAGATATTGAAACACATTGAACAGGCCGATCTGATCGGCCATCGGATACAAAAAATGATAAAGCACGCCGCTTCCCTTCTCCCGCTCCCGCGATCCCGGTCTGACGCCGCCGGATTGATCCCACCCCGACCCAGTTCTGTCACGCCCGGTTCACTTCAAGCCCGTTTGACCCGTCGACGCATCATGCGCCGCCATCTTGCTTCAACGCCGCCACGAGGGCGTGCATTTTGGATCCGTTTGATCCCTTCACCAGCACCACATCACCCGGCGAGAGCGCCGCCTGGAGCACGGCGGTCAACGCATCTGCGGTTTCCGCATAAGCGCCGCGTTGGGCCGCCGGCAGCCCATCCCACAGCGCGCGCATCCGCGGCCCCGCACAAAACACGAGATCAATCCCCGCCTGCGCAATTGGCGCGGCCAGGTTTGCATGATAGGCGCGCTCCTCAGGGCCCAGTTCCAGCATGTCGCCAAGCGCGGCAATCCGGCGACCGCCGGCAGGACAGAGACGCGCGCCAAGGCTGGTCAAAGCGGCGGCCATCGATGTTGGATTGGCGTTGTAGCTGTCGTCGATCAAAGTGACGGCGCCGCCGGCCAGCGCCAGCGTGCTGACCGCGCCGCGCCCGGCGGGGGCGGTAAACCGCTCCAATGCGGCGCAGGCGGCATCAAGATCTGCGCCAAGCACCGCAACCGCCAACAATGCCGCAAGGCTATTGCCAGCCCAATGGGCGCCGTCAGCGCCAATGCGATAGCGCACCGCTTTGCCAAGGATTTCAGCGTGCGCGATGGAGCCCCCCGCAGGGTCCGGGGTGAATGCCATCATGCGCGCATCACGGCCTTCGTCGAAGCCAAAGCTCAAGACCCGATGGGCGTATCGACGGCCGGCCGCAAACAGGCGCTGCGCGTGCGGGGCCTCTCCAGGCGCCAGCGCAACACCACCCTTGGCGAGGCCGGAATACACATCACTCTTTTCATCCGCAATCGCTTCCAGACTGCCGAGATTTTCAATATGCGCCGGCGCGATCCAAGTGATGATCGCCACATCAGGGCGCACCTGCGCACTCAAGGGCGCAATTTCGTGGCGATGATTCATCCCGATCTCAAAGACGCCGTATACGGATGATTGCGGCATCCGCGACAATGTCAAAGGAACGCCCCAGTGATTGTTGTAGCTTTTCACCGAGGCGTGCGTCGGCGCGCTAGCGGCGAGGCAGGCGGCGAGGGCTTCCTTGGTGGATGTCTTGCCGACCGAACCGGTGATGCCGATGCGCTTGGCGGGGCTGCGATGGCGCGCAGCGGTCCCGAGCGCGCGCAAGCCGTCGAGCACATCTTTCACCAACAGTGCAGGCCCCGACACGCTGCGCGGCTCCGACACCAAGGCAGCGCAGGCCCCTGCCTTGAACGCGGCATCGAGAAAATCATGGCCGTCGCGCACATCTTTCAGCGCGACAAACAGATCGCCCGGCTGCAGCGTGCGGGTATCAATCGACACGCCCGACGCGATCCAGCTGTCAGAGCCGATCAGCTTGCCGCCGGTGGCCGCCGCCGCATCCTCCGCCAACCACAGAGCCTCCAGCGCGCCCATCATTGCGCCTCCGCCAAAGCCGCCCGCGCGACCTCTTGATCCGAGAACGGATACGTCACGCCCTTGACGATTTGTCCGGTTTCGTGGCCCTTGCCCGCAATCAACAACGCATCGCCCGCGCGCAACGCAGCGACAGCTGTTTTGATCGCCGCGGCGCGATCGCCGATCTCCTGCGCGCCGGGACAGGCGCAAAGAATTTCAGCGCGAATGCTGGCGGGCTCTTCCGAGCGCGGATTATCATCTGTGACAATCACCACATCGGCATACTTCGCCGCGATGGCGCCCATCTGGGCGCGCTTGGCGCGATCGCGATCGCCGCCGCAGCCAAACACCAGCACAACCCGGCCCGGCGCGTGCGGGCGCGCGGCGCGCAGCAAGACATCCAGGCCATCAGGCGTGTGCGCATAATCAACAAACACATGCGCGCCATCCCTTGTGGCGCCGACATCTTCAATGCGGCCATTCACCGGCTTCAGCGTCGCCATCGCGGCAAACACCGCCGCCGGCGCGCTGCCTGACGCCAACGCCATCGCCGCCGCCGTCACCGCGTTCAGCGCCTGGAACTCGCCAATCAGGGGCAGATCCACATCGTATTCGTGCCCACGCCAGCGCAGCGTGAGCCGCTGGCCGTTTGCACGGGGCATCAGTTCAACGATTTTCAATCCGTCGCCATCGGCGCGCCAGCCGCAAGGGATCACATGCAGGCCGCGCTCGCGCGCCCGCGCTTCAAACGCCGGCGCGGCCGCCGCATCGGCATTGATCACCGCCGGCTGGCCCTTTTCGATCCGATCCCACAGCGCCAACTTGGCCTCGCGATAGGCGTCCATCGTCCCGTGATAATCCAGATGATCCTGGGTCAGATTGGTGAACGCGGCCACACTCAAGCGAACGCCGTCCAGGCGGCGCTGATGCAGCCCGTGACTGGACGCCTCCATCGCGGCATGCGTTACGCCATGATCGGCGAGTGTTTGCAGCGTATGGTGGATCGCGACGGGATCGGGCGTGGTATGGCCCAGATCCATCACGCCGCCGCCAGGCAAATCGGCCGGGCCGATCGCACCGAGCGTGCCAAGGCTTGCCGCGCGCGCACCGGCGTGCGCCCAAATCTGGCGCAAGAAGTCCACTGTGCTGCTTTTGCCATTCGTGCCGGTCACCGCAGCGATGATTGCAGGTTGGCGCGGATAAAAGCGGCTGGCGGCGATCGCCAGCGCCAAACGCGGTTCCTTGGCGATGATCTCAGGCGCGCCGGGGTCAAAGCCGAGATCGCCGGCCGACAGAATCGCCACCGCGCCCCTCTCGATCGCCGCGCGGACATAATCGCGCCCATGCGCGACCGAGCCGGCCAGCGCGGCAAACACAAATCCAGGCGCGACGCGACGGCTGTCAGCGGTGATCCCGCTCACCGACACCGCGCCCGCTGTCGCCGGCGCCTCATCAAACAGCGTTTTCAGATCCATGAAGTCCGTCATCATCCTTGTTTCTGCCGCCAAACCGGTTTCTGCCGTCAAACCGGTTTCTGTCGTCAAACCGGTTTCTGTCGTCAAACCGGTTTCTGCCGCCAAACCGGTTTCTGCCGTCAAACCGGTTTCTGTCGT
>JBIKVO010000253.1:0-4955 GCA_044356795.1 Caulobacterales bacterium | reverse complement strand
TCAGTTCCTTCCGCATAGACGACGGAGAAACCTTCGGAGACGGCTAGATCGTCGAAACCAGTGCGCGCGCGCTGCTCTTCCGCACTGCCGCGCCCCCCATGCAACACAATGACCACGGGCCGCTGCGAACCAATTGGCGCTTCATTGACGAGAATAGCTCGACGATCACTCTCGCCGACTCTAAACGTCAACTCGTTCGACGGTTCGGCAAACCCTGGAAGCGCCAGAAGCAACAAGAACAAGAAGCCAAGCACGCTTTTCATCAGGGTCTCCATTTCAGGTTGTCATGCCTCATGGACTGAGCTTGTCCCGCAACACTGGCTTTCGAATATAATGCGAGTCCGCTGCCCAAAGAGCGCCGCAAATAAGCGTGGCGCCCGCCAACGTGAGGCATTTCAGTTGTTCCCTCTATTGCAGCGATTGCGAAAGCAAGAACGTCCAGATCACAGACTTTCCGTCGATATCGGCGCTAGAGATGCCTGAGAGCCGCGCCAGGCGCGGATCTGAATAAATTCGAGGCATTTCCCCAGGCAGGCGGTGGCCGCCCCCCTCGACAATATACGCAAGCAAGGGCCTAGCGCAGCCTTGCGCGCGCTGGACATATACCCTTGTTCCGTCCGTAGGATCGGCGTCTGCAAGCGCTTCACGGTTGACCTGTGACCCGCACCGGTTTCGGTCCGCCCAGAAGGCGAAGGATTGATCAAAGCCGAGGACGGCGCCTCGATCGTCACCCGACATGGGCGCCACAGCGCCGCCGTCAAAGGGCATCAGGCGATCCGCTGTCCCAAGGATGAAGAGCATGGGCGTTGGGTGTGAGGGCCTGCAGGGAGCTTCGAGCGTTGACGGCAGCAGCGCAACAAAGGGCGCTGCGGCTGCGATCTTGTCGCTCAACTCGCAGACAAGTCGCTGTGTCATCATACCGCCGTTAGATCCGCCAGTAATGTAGATCCGCCGTGGGTCAGCTACGCCCTCCGCGATAAGCGCATCAATCATGCCACGGAAAAAGGCTACGTCGTCTGGTGCGCCCCCGCGCGCCAACAAGTAAGGCGTATTGCGTCCATCATTCCAGCCGGCGCCAACGCCACTCGGGTGGACCGTGACGACACCATCGCGCGCGCCCAGGGTCTGGAAACCATACCGAAACGTTTGTGAACCGTCTGCGACTGCGCCGCCATGTAACACAAAGACAACAGCGCTTGGCCCGTCCGAAAGGGGTGGCCGAACGATCCAGTATTCCCGCCCTATGCCGCCGGCTGTTAGGCGCTTGAGCGTGGCGTTTGGGGGCAGCTCTGCAGCCGCCGCCCGCGCTTGCGCCGATTGCACGACACGTTTTTGCGCGGGCGGCTGCGCATCAGAGGCAGATGGCTGCGGCCTGTTCCCCGATGCCGCGCAAGCCACAGCCGCGGCAACGCATAGGACTATCGCAGTAGAGCGAAGAAGGCGCACTCCCATCAGTATTTAATCGAGAGCGTCGCACGCCACGTTGCCGGTTCATTTTGTTGGGCTGGGAACGCCTGATTGCCCGGAGATATATTGAAATAGCTGGTGTCAAAGATGTTTTTGCCGCTGACTGCGAAGCGCCAGATACCGCTTTCGATTCCCAATGCGGCATCATAAAGCGAGACGTCATCCATCAAGTTTAGGTTGTTTGGATCTTCGTAGCCACCATACTCGCCGCGCTGGCTAATCATGGCCATAAGAGTCCAATCGCCAAAAATGGGGCGTCGCCACGTAAGGCTCGTTGCTGTCGTCCATTCGCGCAGCCGCTGCAGCTTATTTCCGTCAAGCGAAACGGTTACGAGCGTGGCGGCAGGGTTGGATTGTTGGTTGGAGAAAACGGAACCGCCTTCATATTCTCCTGAGGCCCAGGAAAAGCTCAACCGCGGCAAAAGCGTGCCGCCAAGGAACGCGATCCGGCCGGACAATTGGCCATCAAGACCATACTGTACAGAGTCGCCGGCGCTGCCCAGAACACCGACATTTCTGACCGTATTTGTGGCGGCAGTGCCCACGAATATGGAGTAGTTGACGAGTGTGTCTTGTTTTTTGTTGTAGTAAAGATTGAAGTCATAGCGAAAATTGGTGCTAATCCGTCCGCGAACGCCAGTTTCGTATGCAGTCACAAATTCGGCGTTATAGACCAGTGGAAGTGCGATGGAGCTTACGCCATCGCCGATCTCGCCCAGATCATTATTGTAACCGCCGGCTCGATATCCAGTAGCGACGCGCCCGTAGATCGCCAAGTCGTCCATTGGTCGCCAGTTGAGCGCTACACTTGGAGTCCATTTGTCAAATGTTTCCGAGCCCAGAACGCTTCGCGTGAGTTGTTCGTTGGCGGTCGTAGACGGATTGTCAAGGCGGAAGACGTTTGTCAGTCGAAAATTCTTTTCGTCACTGCTGTAACGAGTGTCGAGACTGAGTTGGAGGGCGTCAGTTATCCGCCAAGTTAATGCGGCGTATCCTGCATAAGACGTATCATCGACGCCGGAGTCTTCAACGCGGTATGTGTTGCGCGCTTGTGTTTGAATTTGATTCAACGTGCACGTCGGCGCAACAGAACACGCCGCGGGCAATACCGTCGGCACATCAGCATTGCCATCGAAAAGATCATTCCTCAAGGCATCGGCGAAGCGGTCCGTGCGGAAGGTGCTGTCAACCTTGTTGTATTCTAAGCCGATCAACCAATCCAACGCGCTGCCACTGGAGTTGGAGACCAATCGCAAGTCCTGCGTGACCCGCTCGAATAGTTCAGAGCCCGTCGCCAAGGCTGGCACGAGACGGGCCACTTTATTGTTGCCGAAAGCGTCGACATCAGACTGGGTCCGAGCAAAGCGCTTACGCTGCGCGGTTGTTGTTTCAACCGTCACCGGCCCGAGATCCCATGACGCCTCTAATATGTTCGTTCGGGTTGAGCGATCGAAGAAACTGGGCGTATCGATAGGCTTCGAAAAGCGTGCGATCGAGAAGCCCGAAGGCGCACCGACGGGATTGTAGGGCGGATCGTTCTCTGGAAGAACTTGTCCAAAAACAGTCGTGAACGGACCAAACTCGTCAGATCTTTCGATGAGGAAATTGACGTCAAAGGTTGGGCTTGGCTGCCAAGCCAATTGCGCGCGGTACCCTGAGGAATCTTCTTCGTCGAGAACCGCGCCAGTGATCGAACTCGTGTAAAATCCATCGGACTGCTTCGCAGCAAGACCGCCGATCCGAAGCTGGAGTGAATCGGCAAGCGGCAAATTGGCCACGACCTCTTGTCTGATGCTCCTGTTTGTGCCGTAGCTTAACTCCGCCGACACTTCCACTTCAGAGGACGGACGCTGGGAGATGATATCCACAGCGCCGCCAAGGGCGTTTCGTCCGTAAAAAGAGCCCTGTGGTCCGCGTAGCACGGTCACTGAACCAACATCAAAGAAATCGATCGGAACGTAGTTGCGTCCGCCAGCGTTTCCGCCAGGAACAAACACGCCATTTCGGAATAGGCCGGCGCCCGTTTCGGCGTTGTTCTGACGCGATGCGCCTTCCCCGCGGATTAGGAACTCGTCGTTAAAGCCTGAGCCATTGTCGATGACATAAAGACCCGGCGTCACGCGGGTTAAGTCTTTTCCTGAACCAACGCCTTGGTCCTGCAAGAACTGGCCATCGAGGAACGTCACCGATGACGGCACGTCCTCTAATCGCTCTTCGCGCTTGCGAGCGGTGACAATGATCTCGTCAGAATCACTTGTGGCAGCGTTCGCACTGGAGAGGGGGCTTGGGGGCGCCATGGTCTGCGCCTGAGCGACTCCCGGTTGGATTGAGGCCGCAATTGAAGCAAACGCCGTCGACAGCTGAAGAAGTTTACGACCAAGCGCCATAGATAACCTCCCATATGTTTTAATTGATCCTAAAGAGTATCATTTGAGTGGCGCTGTCAAGCAATTGTGCTAGTTTGAAAGGATTGGGAGGTTACGCTGTGCCCCGCACGCCACTTGCTCGAGCAGCCCGCGTTCCGCATCTTCAAAGCGGGCGCCCGCCGCGAGAAGAAGCCCATGCCCGCCGACAGGATCGTGCGGAAGAACTGTTGCGGGCCGCTTCAATTGTCCTGGCGCGACAGGGTTTGCGCGCAACGACAATGGATGAAGTCGCCAAGGGTTTGGGTATACCAAAGGCAGTGCTCTACCGTTACTTCCCATCAAAAGATGAGTTGATACGGAGCATCTTGCGCCGTGTGCTGAACAATTGGTCGGAGCTGCAGGCACGGCCTTGGCGCGGGTTGCGGAAAAACCTCTTGGAAGTGCTGGCTTTGGCGCGCTCAGATCCCAGTGCTCTTATTCTGCTGGTGCGGCATTGTGCGAACGACCCTGATCTGCATGCTTTTCATGAATGTCTCCGCCAGACAGTGGTTGAGCGCACCGAAACCCTTTTGAAGCAAAACAGCGAAGCCATGGCGGCAGACAAGCTTATGCGCTCGCTTTGCGCGCAGGCGGTTACAGGCTTCATGTTCGATGCGGTTTTGTGGTGGATTGAGGAAGGCGTTGAAGAGCGTGATGCCGACTTTCTTGTCTGGGCGCGGGATTCCTTGAATGCGCTGTATCGTCGGTGGCTTCCAGATGCCGACTGGGGGGGCGCGCGACCAACCGACTCCGCCCCGGTCAAGTCTCGTAAAGTGGCGAAGAAGCCTTGAGCATTGCCTGATTAAGCAGCGTTTGGGCCAAGATGCGATCGGAGTCTACTTCGAAAAGTCTGCTTCGAACCCAATAGCACTCTGTCTTCGGCGTTTGTGTCAGCGCGACCAATTCACGCTCAAGATCGTAGTCAGTCTCTGAGAATAGTGGTCCGCTGACCAACTCAATTTCAAGGTCTGCAAACAAGCCAATAACGGGATGTTTGATCGGAAAAGGATCTTCATATGCAAGGTGCTGACAGAGAACGCTGATCATTTCGATGGGCATGACCGCGCGACGCCACGGCGATTC
>JBIKVO010000138.1:0-7366 GCA_044356795.1 Caulobacterales bacterium | reverse complement strand
TCGGTTCAAACGACCGGCGATGTCATGACGCCGCAGCATGTCGAAGACATGCTGGCCCGCGGTGTCGGCACGATCGCGATTGCATCCATCGATGATCATCACGTCGGTTTCGAGGGCGACAAAGAATTCGCCTTCATGGACCGCGTGCGCGCAATGATGGCGCCGTTTGGCGTAAAGGAGATCGCCTTGGGCGGCGCACGAGACGCAAAACTGAAAGCGCCTGATCCCGCTGCCCGCAAAGGCGAGGGGCCGTTCTTTCTGTTTTTGGCGCCCAGCCCGAACTGTGGATCGGTGAGCGATGGCCGCGCGGACGCGCCTGGACCAACGGGCTTTCAAACGCCGCGTATGAAACCAATTTCTGCGCACGGTGGAGCGGCGGCAAAAACTTTCTGAACTATGGCGAGGCCGGCAGCGAAGTGGCGATCGAACCAGACGGCTCGGTGTATCCTTGCTGCCTCAAGACCAAAGCGCCGCTCGGCAATCTGACCGAGGAAAGACTGATCGACATTCTTGCGAGCCTTAAAGGCCATCCCGCGTTTGAAGCCATTAATGACGGCGATCCCGAACGCATGGCCGAGGCATTTGGCAAGACCCGCGCCGACTATCGTGCAGTCTCAGAAACGATTGATCCAAATGGCCGCCCCTTCGCCAATATGTGCATCGGCTGCGATGCGTTTTTTGAAACGCATCTGAAAGGCGCCGATTGCGCAGGTCCGGGCGGAGAGGTTGAGAACGACAGTGGCCGCAACCACATAGGGCGCCGGGTCAGAGATTTGCTTCTCTCCCGCACCAAAAGCCGCGTCGAAAGCAAGGCCAATGCGCCCGATCAATCGAATGGGCGCGCAGCCAGTCCGCCATGCGCGCCGCCAGCGCGCAGGCGATCCTGATTTTCCCAATACCAACCAAGTCGGAATTCCAAGCAAGTCCGAATGCCAAGCAAGTCCGAATGCCAAGCAAGTCAGACAGGGAAACCAGAAGCCCCACCGCGCGTACGCCGCTCAAGCCGCCAGCTTTTCAAGCTCCATCGCCCATTGGCCCAGCGACGCCAGGCCATTCATCTTTGCCCGTTTGAGGAACGCCGCTTGGGCCGCAGCGACATTTTCTTTCCTGCCGCTCCACGCTTTTTGCGGCGCAGCCTGCAGGGCGCGACCGTAGGAGAAGGTCATTTTCCATGGGAAGCCGCCGATTTGGTTCATGCGATTCAAGTGCGCCGTCGCGTCTTCATCCGATTGCCCGCCCGACAGATAAGCGATGCCCGGCACCGCACTCGGCACCGTGATCTTCAGGCAGGTAATTGTCTTTTCCGCCACCTCATCAATGCTGGCCTGTTTGGCGCACTTCTTACCGGCGATCACCATATTCGGCTTCAGCACGATCCCTTCCAACTGCACGCGATGTTCGAACAATTCGTTGAACACCTCTTTCAACACCGCCTCCGTCACCTCAAAGCAGCGGTCGATATCGTGTGCGCCGTCCATCAGCACTTCCGGTTCGACGATCGGCACAATCTGCGCGGCCTGGCATAGCCCCGCATATCGCGCCAGCGCCTGTGCATTTGCGCGGATCGCGCCGCGGCTGGGCACGCCGGTATCGATGTCGATTACCGCACGCCATTTTGCAAATCGCGCGCCCTTGTCATGGTATTTCGAGAGCCGCTTGGAGAGATGATCCAACCCTTTGGTAATCGTCTCAGCGCCGAAGCCCGGCAGCACTTCTGTTCCCTCGTCAACCTTGATGCCAGGGATCGACCCCGCCTGCGCAATCAGATCGACCAAGGGCGTGCCGTCCGCCGCATTTTGCCAGAACGTCTCGTCATACAAGATCACGCCCGACACATAGCCCATCGCCTGTTTGGCCCGGAACATCAATTCGCGATAGTCACGGCGATGCTCTTCAGTGTTTTCCACGCCGATCGCGTCAAACCGCTTTTTGATGGTGCCGGTGGATTCGTCGGCCGCCAGGATGCCGCGGCCGGGCGCAACCATGGCTTCGGCGACCTTGTTGAGTTCCGCAAGGTTCATGATCTGATCCGCATTCTTCCGGGTTGAATTGAGTTTTATTGGCCGGCATGGAGCAAATGCCTGCGCCTGCGTCAACCGTGCGCACGCAAACGAACGACATATGGCGGCATCATGGCCATTGGGATTGCAAATCGAGCGCCAAACGCAGCGAATCAATCTCGCCGCAGGCGGCTTCGAACGCCGTCCAGTCGTCGTCCTCTGCGATCAGCGCCCAAATCGCCTCTACCCGGTCAATCACCAGACTGACCGGTTGGGCCCGCTGAAAATAGGAATGGGCAAGGCGCTCCGGCCGGACAGGCGTGCGCGCCAACAGGCCGGCGCGCACCGGGGCAAAGGCCGCGGCGGCATAGAGTGCAGCCTGTGGTCCTGCCGCAGCGCGCGCCGCACTGGCCTCGCCGGCGAACCAGTCATGCATCACTTGATCCCATCCGGCCTCGCTGGCGGTCAGCCATTCATAAAAAGCGGCGAGTGCGTGCAGATCTTCCTCTAGCGCACCCGGCGCGAGGCCCAGCCGCGCAAACACCGCGTCCCGCAGCGCCGCCGAATACCGCGCGCCATAACCTTCGAGCACCGGGATCAGATCGGCCTGATCCGCCACCAAAAGCAATGTTCCCGCCAGTTGAGCGAGGTTCCAGCCGACCGCCTGCGGCTGGCGCCCGAAGGCGTAAAGCCCCCCATGATCGAAATAGGCGGCCGTGAAGCCGGGATCAGACGCCGGCAGGAACCGCCAGGGTCCGTAATCAAAACTCTCTCCGGTGATCACCATATTGTCCGTATTGAGCACGCCATGCACAAAACCGGCGGCCATCCATTGGCCCGCAAGCCGCGCCGATTGCCCGACCGCGGCATCGAGCAAGCCCTTTGCTTTGGCTGGCGTATCGAGGCCGGCAAGCTGAGGATAATAGGCCTCTGCAATGTGATCGAGCAGTTGGGCGATAAGGTCTGGGCGCTCATGATAAGCGTGGCGCTGAAACACGCCGAACCGGATATGGCTGTGCGACAGCCGCGTCAGCACGGCGGAGCGCGTAGGCGAGGGTTCGTCATTGCGCTGCAACGCCTCTCCAGTTTCAAACAGGGCGAACGCTTTTGACGTGTAAACCCCCTGCGCCTCCAGCATGTGGCTGGCCAGCACTTCGCGAACGCCGCCCTTCAACGTCAGCCGGCCATCGCCAAACCGCGAATAGGGCGTCTGGCCGGAGCCCTTGGTGGCGAGGTCCAAAAGCCGGCCTTGGTCATCGCGCACTTGGGCGAACAGGAAGCCGCGCCCGTCGCCGATATCGGGATTGTAGGTTCGGAACTGGTGGCCGTGATACCGAATAGCCAGCGGGCCTGGCTGATTATCTGGCAGCGGCGTCCAGCGCGCGAAGTGCTCCTCAAACGCCGCCTCACTCAAATCGCCAAGGCCAATCCGCTCGGCCCAGCGTTGATGGCGCCAGCGCAGAACATGCTTCGGGAAGCGCGCCGGCGCCACAGGATCGGCAAAGTCCGGCCCCAGGGTATGAAAGAGTGGTTGCGGGCGATAGGTCGTTGTCATCGCGGATCAAATAAGCGCTTTGATCGCATCGCCAACGGGATGACGGGCAGTTCAAGCTGTGGCAGTGAAGACTGCCTCGTTCCGTTCGCCGCAAGGAGCCGTGATGGCCAGCAAAAGCGCCGCCCTTTTCGCAAGCGTCCTTTTCGCAGGCGCCCGTTTCGCAGGCGCCCGTTGCGCAGGCGCCCGTTTCGCAGGCGTCGCGTTGATCGCAACAGCGATGGCCGCCGCCTGCTCCGACCAAGCCCCGACTAAGGTCAGCCCGCCCCCGCAAAAGGCCGCCCTCCTGACCGATCCCAAGGCGATTGTGGAGGCCGCCGCCGATCCCTGCACTGCCGCCAAGGGCCTGTTCCTCACCTCCCTGTGCGGCCATCCGGACCTGAAAGACCTGACCGCCCAGATCAAATCGACGCTGATCGCGGAGGGCGCCAATATTGATGTCGCGGCCGCCACCACGCTGCGGGATGGCCAGCAGGGTTGGATCGCGGCCACGCGCATCTATTGCGGCATCGACGATGCCGCCGGCGTGCTGACCGCCGATCAACTCGGCTGCGTGAAGGCGCAATTGCAGCTGCGTGTGAAAAAAGCCGCCAGCATCATCGAGGACAAAAACGGCCTCGTATTCCAGCGCGTTGAGTTTAACGAAGCGATCAAGCCGCAAGCCGCCGCCCAAAGCGGTCCATCCACCCCGATGGATGATCTGCCGATCACCAAAGAGATCGATTATCCCCGCCTCAACAGCGCCACGCCCCAGGCGGCCGCATTCAATGCCCTGATGCAAGCGACCGTGCAAGGATTGCGCCCGCCCCCCTCAGAAGACAGCGCCCGCACGACGGAGGCGATCAGTTATGAGATCACCTTTGCCGGCGCCGATCTTGTTTCGGTGATGTTCAATTCCAGCCAATCCAGCCCTGGCGCCATGCACACCGAAAAAAGCGTGCGGGTGGCCAATGTGGTGATGGCGACAGGCAAAGAATTGACCGCCGCTGACGTTTTCGCAGCCCCCGAGGCCCGTTGGCAGGCGGAACTGGTACGCCGCGCATCGGCAGGCCTGCGCCGCCAGCTGCGCGATCTGCGCGGCGTGGAGATTTCGCAATCCGACATCCGCGACACTGTCACCAAGCCGCACAATTGGCGGATTACCGATCGCGCTTTGGTGTTAGTGATCCCGCCGGGCTCTGTAGGTCCGCCGCAGCTGGGTGTAGTTTTGGTCGAGGCGGCGTGGCGCGATCTAAAGGCGCTGCTCAAGCCTGATGCGCCGGCCCCGATCAAACAGAGCTGACGCCGTCTTTATTTCATGCGCCAGAGCTGAGCGAGGCGTTGATCGCGGCCACAGCGGTAGCGGTAGAAGGTGTACTGGACGGGATTTTTCTCGGCATAGTCCTGGTGATAGTCCTCCGCCTCCCAAAAGCGCGCGGCCGGCAAAATGTCCACCGCGATCGGGCCCGGCAACCGGCCAGACGCCGCCAGCCGCGCTTTTGACGCCTCCGCGATCGGCCGCTGCGCCTCGCTCACAAAGATCGCTGGACGGTAGCTGGGCCCACGATCGCAGAATTGTCCGCCGCCATCCAGGGCATCCACCAGCGGCCAATAAGTCTCCACCAGCTGGGCATAACTGATCACGCCCGCATCATACCGCACGCGCACCACTTCGAGATGGCCCTCGTGGTTGCGGTAGGACGGGTTCTGGCTGGCGCCGCCAGCATAGCCGCTGACCACATCGAGCACGCCTTCAACCTTGGCGAAGTCATGCTCGGCGCACCAGAAGCAGCCGCCGGCGAAGACCGCCTCCTCAATAGCCCCCGTCGATGGCCCGGCCGGCTTTTGCGCCTCACCCGGCGCGCACGCAGCCGCAAGCACAACAATCAAGCCCAAAACCGGGGCCATTAGCCCAAACATCAACCGACGACGCATCCTGGCGCCTCCTTCATCATCCCATACGCAACGCTGGGCGCGGCGGTTTCACGCATCACAGCTTTCCCGAACAGTCATCAGCGGGCAAGGCTTTGCGTGTATGACACACTGTGTTGACCGACCTTAACGCCTTCCCAGGGACCCCCGAGGCGATGACCAATCTCCGCCCCGCGCCGCCGCCTCAGCTTGATCGCGCCGATGCGCCCAGCGACATGACGTCCGGCGCTGCCGCCACCAACATCACCCCACCGCCCTCGCCCTTTGGCGAGACCGATGCCTATGGCCTGCTGGACCGGGTGATGCGCGCGCAACAGGCGATGCTCACGGGCGGTGTGAGCCCGCGGGCCATGACGGCCGCCTGGGCCGATTGGGCCGGCCATCTCGCCCGCGCACCGGGCAAGCAATGGGCGCTGGCAGAGCGCGCCTGGACCGACGCCGCCAAGCTCAGCCGGTATGCGATGGATGCCCTTTGGGGCCAACCGGCAGCGGCCCCGTTTGCGCCGGAACCGGACGATCACCGCTTTGCCGATCCCGCCTGGGGGCAATTTCCGTTCAATGTGATGGCGCAGGCGCAATGGGCGGCAGAAGGCTTCTGGGATGAGGCAACCAGCGGTGTGCGCGGCATGAGCGCGCGCGCCGCGGAACGCACCCGCTTCATGGCGCGCCTCGCTTTGGAAGCGGCGTCGCCCTCGAATAATCCCGCGCTCAATCCGGTGGTTCTGAAAGCAACGCAAGCGGCAGGCGGCATGAATCTGGTGCGCGGCGCACAGAACGCGTTCGATGACGCCTTGCGCCGCATTACCGGTGCGCCGGATCCTGATCGCGCCCGCTTCCAGATCGGCCGCGATCTCGCAGCCACGAAAGGACAGATCGTTTACCGCAATCACCTGATTGAATTGATCCAATATGCTCCCACCACGCCAACCGTGTTTGCAGAGCCGGTGCTGATCACGCCAGCCTGGATCATGAAATACTATATCCTGGATCTGACCCCAGCGGACTCGCTGGTGCGCTATCTGTGCGATCGCGGTCATTCGGTGTTCATGATTTCCTGGCGCAATCCCACGCGGGAGGATCGCGATCTGTCGCTGGATGATTATCGCCGCCTGGGCGTCATGGCGGCGATTGATGCGGTGACGACGATCACGGGCGCGAGAAAACTCCACGCCTGCGGTTATTGTCTGGGCGGTACATTGTTGGCGATTGCCGCCTCCGCCATGGCGCGCGACGGCGATGATCGAGTGGCGTCCTTGACGCTCCTGGCAGCGCAAATCGATTTCGCTCAGGCGGGCGAGTTACTCTTGTTTGTTGACGAAAGCCAATTGGCTTTTCTTGAAGATTTAATGTGGGCGCAAGGGTTTCTCGATACCGAACAAATGGCAGGCGCCTTTCAGTTATTGCGCAGTGGTGATCTCGTTTTCGCAAAAGCCATGCGCGAATACCTCTTGGGCGAACGGGACGGCGTGTCGGCGATGATGGCTTGGAATGCTGATCGCACGCGCATGCCAGCGCTGATGCAGGCACAATACTTGCGCGGCTTGTTTTTGGAAAACCGCCTATCGGCCGGGCGTTTTGCGGTTGATGGCCGCATCGCCGTCCTGGGCGACATGCGCGCGCCGATCTTTGCGGTGGGCACGCGGCGCGATCACATCGCACCGTGGCGCAGCGTGTACAAAGTGCATCTGCCAACGAAAACAGACGTGACCTTCGCGCTGGTGTCTGGCGGCCACAACGCCGGCATCGTTTCACCGCCGGGCAAATCTGGCCGCAGCTATCAGATCGATGTGCGCCGCCCGCAGGATCTGTATCGCGATCCCGACAGCTGGGCGCAGGCAACGCCCGTCCAAGATGGCAGTTGGTGGCCCGCCTGGGCGCACTGGCTTGAGCAACACGCAAAAAG
>JBIKVO010000137.1:0-7404 GCA_044356795.1 Caulobacterales bacterium | reverse complement strand
CTGCGCGACAAGATCAGCGTGAAATTCGGCACGCTGTGGGCAGCCAAAAATGGCGCTGTTGCAAAGGATTATTCTGAAGAGGCGATGAGCGCCTATATGAAAAACGACGCCATCGAGATCACCATTGATGTCGGCCTTGGCGACGGCGTTTTCACCATGCACACCTGCGATCTCACCAAGCGCTATGTCGAAATCAACGGCGATTACCGGTCATGAGCGTGGACCGCCCCCTTTTGCTGGTGGTTGCGGCCGCCTTGATCGATGCGCAGGGACGCATTCTTTTGGCGCAGCGCCCGCCCGGCAAACAATTGGCGGGCCTGTGGGAATTTCCCGGCGGCAAGCTTGAACCCGGCGAAAGCCCGCAGGCCGCTCTCGTGCGTGAATTGCAAGAGGAGCTGGCGATCACGGCGAACCCGGACGATCTGGACGCGTTCAGTTTTGCATCCTTTTCGTACCCCGCGTTCCATTTGATGATGCCGTTGTTTCTGCTGCACCGCTGGCGCGGCGATCCGGTTGCAGTGGAAGCTGCAGCGCTTGCCTGGGTCAAGCCGGCAGACATAAGCGGCTTTCCCATGCCGCCCGCCGATGTGCCCTTGGTGCATGCGCTGCAGCAGCGTTTCAGGGTATCGCCTTCCGATTAACCAGCCTGCAGCGGGGCCGGTCGCGCCGGGAGTTTTTCCGGCATCAGTGACGAATGCAGCAGTTGGATTTTCCACCCATCGCCCGCCTTCTCCCAGATGAAAGAATAGCGCGCCGTCACCCATTCCGCTTTGCCATCGCGCGTGATGTCGAACGTCCAGATCCCCGCATCCAGCAGAGTGTTCTCATCGAGCGCGATCACATGGCGTTCATTGATGGTTGGGGCCGGCGAGAGTTTCAGAAAGTCGACAAAATAGGCTTCGACTTCAGCCGGCGTGTTGCGAATTTCGTTCGACACCGTCGGCTCCAACACCGCATTCGGCGCAAACAGCGCGGCCACCTGCTTGGGATCTTTGGTGGCGAGGGCGGCTTTCCAGCGCTCGAAATTCGCTTGCGCGTCGCCAATCGTGGGCGTCGCTGGGCCGGCAAGCGGGGCGGCAGGCGTTTTCTGCGCCGGCGCTTGAGTGGCGGGCGGGCTGCAGGCAATCAGCGCGCATGCGCCAATCGCACCCAGAACCAAGGCTTTCATCGTCATCGTGCGTCTCCATGTTGCTCGCCCATGAAGGCTGGCGACAGATGCGCCCACAGACAAGCCGAAAACTGATCGCCATCTAGGCGTTTTTCCGATCACTGCGATTGCCATTTCGGATTTCCGCTCGCCTGCAATGTTTTTCATAAGCGCGATCGCATATCTGGAGGGCGGATCGCTATGCCGATCGATGTTTTGTTACAAAATCTCATTTCCCCCATTACGCTTGCCTTCATTCTCGGCATGATCGCAACGATCATTCGTTCCGATCTCGAAATCCCCGAACCCGTCATTAAAATCTTCGCGATTTTCCTGCTGTTTTCGATTGGCCTGCAGGGCGGTCAGGAACTTTCCACCGTGCAATTCGCCGATATCGCCAATGGCCTTGGCGTCACTGCGGCGTTGATTTTCATTTTGCCTTTGATCGCGTTTTTGATCGCAAGATTCATTCTGCGCCTCGATACGCCCAACGCTGCAGGCGTTGCGGCCCTGTATGGATCGGTGTCGTCGGTCACGTTTGTGGTGGCGCGGTCTTATGCCGATAGCCAAGGCACGCCTATGGAGGGCTACATCACGGGCCTTGTCGCGCTGATGGAACTCGCGATCCTGGCGGCTTTATTCTACGGGCGCTTTGCCATGAGCCGCGCCGACGGCCAGAAAGGAAAGCTGTCCGCCATTTTGATGGAAACGCTGCGCGGGCGCGGTCTGGTTTTGCTTGGCGGCGGGCTCTTGATTGGCGGCCTGATTGGGCAAAGCAATTTCGAGCGCATTGAGCCGTTCTTCGTGGATCTGTTCCACGGCGTGCTGGTGCTGTTCCTGTTGGAAATGGGCATGGCGGCGGCAAAGCAATTGAGGGATTTCGCCAAGGTCGGCCCGATGATGGCGATATTTGGCGTGGCGGCGCCGATCATGAATGGTGCGCTGGCGACATTCCTGGCCACCTGGGCGGGCCTGCCTGTGGGGTCGGCGTTTGTGATCGGTGCGGTGGCGGCGTCGGCCTCTTACATCGACGCCCCGGCAGCGGTGCGCGCCACCTTCCCGACCGCCAATCCCGGCATTTATCTGACCAGTTCGCTGGGCATCACCTTCCCGTTCATGCTGATTCTGGGCGTGCCGATCATGTACCAGATGGCGGTCTTCTGGCGCCAAGTGCTTGGGATTGGGTAGAAGGGCGTTTGCCCTGGGACGGCGGCGGCGGGTATGGGATGCCTCATGACCGCCGCCTCTGCCTCCTCTTCCCCCATCGCCACCGCCCTCGTTGTCGCGCGCGCGCGCAATGGGGTGATCGGGCGCGATGGCGGCCTGCCCTGGCGGCTCAAGTCAGACATGGCGCACTTCAAAGCGATCACCATGGGCAAGCCGGTGATCATGGGCCGCAAAACCTGGGACAGCCTGAAGCGCCCCTTGCCCGGCCGCCCAAACCTCGTGATCAGCCGCGATCTGCACTTTTTTGCAGCAGGCGCCTTTACCTTCGCCAACCTGGAAATTGCCTGCGCCGCCGGCAAAGCGATGGCGAAAAATCTTGGTGTTTCGGAGATTTGTATCATCGGGGGCGGGCAAATCTATGCCGCTTGCATGGATCAGGCTGATGTCTTGTATGTGACCGACGTCGATTGCGATGCAGCGGGTGATGTTTTCTTTCCCGAAATTTGTGCGAACCTTTTCATCGAAATGTCGCAACGCGTGATTCCGGCCGGCCCGCAGGATGATTTTGCCTGCACCATCCGAACCCTGATCCGACGGCGCGACGGCGACGATCGCTAAACAGGCGCGCCGGTCACAGCCCTGCGCACCTGGGGTGAGGAGGACGGCGTGGACACAAGCCCGGCTGCGCGATGGCGTGCACACAGTGGCGCGGCTGTTCTGTGCGCCGGGCTTTTGGCGCTCGGCGTCGCCGCGACCACAGCCACAGCCTTTGTGCTGGAGGGCCCGAGCCTACGCCCATGGGCCCCCGCCGAAGACGTGATGCGCGCCGCCCGCTGGGACGCCAACACGCGCGCCCTGACCGAAACCGGCGAACGCGGGCTTGGCGGCGGACTGGAATACGCCATCGACGACAGCGTCTGCGCCGCGCTGCCCTTCCTCGACACCCCCGCCCCGCCGTGCAGCGCGATCAAGGCCGCGATCGCCGACGCCATGACCCGCTGGACGGTCGATCATCCGACGCTGCGCTTCGTTGAGGTCACCGACACAGTCGCGGTGCGCATGCAGGGCCGCGCGGCCCCGCACGACGGCCAAGGCGCCGAGATCGATTTCATCGCGATGGGCCCCGATCGCTTCATGGCCTTCGCCAATCGGCGGATCGCAGCCATGACCAACGCATTTTTCGACACCCGCCGCAAACCGACCCTCACCACCGGCGCGGTGGCCGACCTCTCCGTCGGCGCGATGACCGCCACCGATGTGCGCCTGTCGACGCGGGCCTGTTATTTCCTCGACATCGCGTTTGAGAAAATCGGCTGCGCGCATTTTCCATCCCTGATCAAGCATGAGATCGGGCATGTGTTGGGGATTGAGCATCCCGATCAGTTTCCCGATCGCAATTTGGCGCGGGCCGCAGCGGCGCCGCCTTCGGACGCCTGCGCCGAGGGCTTGATGGCGGGCGCATATCAGCCGTCTGCGGAGATTCCGACCCATGCCGCCGCGCGCTCGGTGCTGTATGGCGCCGATGTCTGGCGTCACGGCCTCGCGCCTGACGATATCGCCGGCCGCGATGCACTGTATCCGCCGTGCGCGCGCGATGCGGCGCCCACGCCAAGGCCAACGATCACGACGGCCGCCGCCGTCGATGCGCAGACCGCCGCGGCTGGAAAAATAGCATCGCGGAAAGACTGACGCCGGGATGCGGGCCACACTGGCGACGCGCCCGCCGCCAATCATCGCACATTCCGGGGTCGACGGCGCACAAGACTTGGCCCATCTTGCCGCGATCAGCATTGGCGACACGGCCCGCAAGATGGCCCCGCCCCTGGGCGATGTCCGATCGCGTCGAAACCGGTTGATCGGAAAATGCGCCCGCGCCGCTGGGGAAGGATAAGCCGCACCGTGACTGAAATCATTTCCGATCCACCGGCGGCTTCGGCCCCCGGCGCCACGCCGCGGCAAGGCCGCATCAACTGGCCGCTGGTGCGCCTTGGGATTGCGGTGTTGGGCCTGACGATGTGCAGCTCGGTGACGGTGGCAGTTTCGCCATTCATCAACGGCGCCTTGATGGATCAGCGCGTGCTGGACGGCGCGCAGCTGAACGATCTGCAGGCGGGCATGATCCGAACCGCCGAAATCCTCACCTTCGCCACCCTGACGATCTTCATCTCCGCCCGGATCAAGCTGTTTCAGCCGCGCCTGCTTGGCCTGTTTGGCGTGGCGATGATCCTGATCGGGAACCTGGCCGCGATCCCGGGCACGGGGGTGTGGGATGTGGTGGCGGCGCGGATGTGCCATGCGCTGGGGGCGGCCTGCGCGATGAGCGCGGCGTCAGCCTTCATCGTGCGCGCGCCGCATCCGCAACGGGTTAGCGGGGCGCTGGTGATCCCGGCGCTGATGCTGTCGATGGGGGCGGTGTATCACGCCGGCCAGATGGCCACCGTCGGGCAATCGCAATTGGGCGCGTTTGGGGCGGTGGGCGCGGTGGCGGCGCTGGCGATCGTGCTGGTGGTTGTGTTCGCCCCCAAAGGGCGCAGCGCCGAAACCGACCAGCCCGCCTTTTCCACCATGCTGGGGGCGCTGAAATCGCCTTATGTGATTGGCTGTGCGGTGGTGTTTTTCGGCTCCACGGCGGTGTGGCAATCGTTCCGACAAATCGGCTTGAGCCACGGCTATGACCCAAGCCAAGTGAGCACAATCATCATCGGCGCGCAGGTGGGCGCGATGCTCGTGGGGGCGAGTATGGCGTTCGTGAAGGCCGACTGGCTGCGCCCGGCGGTGTTGACGGCGCTGATCGTGTACGGGATCGCCACCATCCTGACGCCGCTGGCGCCGGACGGAATTTTGTTTATCGCCGCCTATGCGGGGCTGTCGTTTGCGTATCTGGCGCTGACGGTGCTGATTGCGGCGGTGGGCGCGCGGCTGGATCGCACGGGCGGGCTGAACGCGGCGGGGCTTGGCTGGCAGGCGCTGATCAACGCCACCGCACCTTATGTGGGCGGCGCCATCGTGACCACGACCGGTGGCTACACGGCACTGTTTGTGCTGTGCCTGATCGCTACCGTGATCGCTGTGCCATCCTTCTGGCTGGCCACCCGCAGGCTGCCGCCGCCGCCGGCGCACCGCTGACGCCTCCCGCACCAAACGTCGTGACGCCTGCGTCAAGTTTTTGCCTTGCCGGTTGCGCGTGGCGGGCGCATCCTTGCGCCACAGCGCGCGCCGACAGCGCCACAGGGAGGCCCCCATGGACAAGACCCCTATACCAATCCCCACCGAGTTCCGCCGCGGCCACACCCTCGCGCTTGACCCTGCGACCTGCCGTCTCGACCAGATTGACCTCGCCGACCCCGACCTCTGGGCCGCCAATCGACACCACGCCTTCCTTAAGCGCCTGCGTCACGAGGCGCCGGTGCATTATTGCGCCGACAGCGACGCCGGCCCCTATTGGTCGGTGCTGCGCTATGATGACATTTTCCATGTCGACACCCATCACGACATCTTCTCCTCAGAGCCCGCGATCGTGCTGTTTGATCCGGACGAGGATTTCCAACTGCCGATGTTCATCGCGATGGACCCGCCAAAACACGACGCGCAGCGCAAAGCCGTGCAGCCGATTGTCGGCGGGGCCATGCTTGAAAAACTGGAGCCGCTGATCCGCGAACGCGCCGGAAAAATTCTCGATGAATTGCCGGTGGGCGAAACGTTTGATTGGGTTGATCGGGTGTCGATCGAATTGACCAGTCAGATGCTGGCGACATTGTTTGATTTTCCCTACGAGGATCGGCGCAAGCTGACGCGTTGGAGCGATGTGGCCACCGGGCGCGGCAATCCTGACATCGTCGCCGACGAAACCCAGTGGCGGCTCGAATTATTGGAATGCGCACAGTATTTTTCGCGTCTGTGGGACGCGCGCAAAGATGCGCCGCCCAGCTATGATCTGATCTCGCTGATGAGCCATGATCCGAATATGCGCAGCATGCCGCCGCAGGAATTTCTGGGCAATTTGATCCTGCTGATTGTCGGCGGCAACGATACAACACGCAATTCCATCACCGGCGGCGTGTATGCGCTGAACACGTTTCCCGAACAATTCGCGCGGCTGAAAGCCGATCCCGGCGTGATCCCGAACATGGTGTCGGAGATTATCCGCTGGCAAACGCCGCTCGCTTATATGCGGCGCACGGCCAAGGTGGACGCCGAAATTCGCGGCCAGACCATCAAAGCCGGCGACAAGGTGTTGATGTGGTATCTGTCCGGCAATCGCGATGAAGCGGTGTTCGAGCGCGGCGAGGAATTATGGATTGATCGGCCCAATCCGCGCAAACATCTGGCCTTCGGTTATGGCATTCACCGCTGTGTCGGGATGCGTGTGGGTGAAATGCAGCTGCGGATTATCTGGGAAGAAATCCTGAAGCGCTTTGGCCATGTCGAGGTGATGGCCGAACCGACGCGCGTGCCGAGCGCGTTTGTGCATGGCTATAGCCGGCTGGAAGTGCGCCTGCATCCGCGGTAAGCGCGCGCAGCGTCAGCCCTTGGCCACATTCCGATCCGATGGAAGTGGATCGGAATGACTGTTCGATTGAGCGCGTTTTGTGTCGACCAACCTCCGTTTCCCTCGGACCAAATCCAGGGCAGGCTTGGGTCGGAAATCGCGCTGAAGCCGCGCCGTCCACAGGATCGGCGTCTGGATGCGCGGTCGTTCCAAACCCGAGGCACGATAATGCAATTTGGACGGTGCGGCTTATTCAACACCCCGCCCCGATCGCATGCGATCGAGGCGGAGCGCCGGTGATGCCTAGTACCGCGCCGTGATGCTGATCGAGGCCGACTGGCCGCGATCATAGGTGTTCACCTCGTTGCGGCCGCGCTGAAAATTCTGGAACTCCTCATATTGTTCGCCCAGGAGATTGCGCCCGGCAACGCCCAAGGTGAATTCCTGTTCGCCAATCTTGAAATCGTAGCGATAGACAAGATCAATGTTTGTTCCCGGATTTTCGATCACATCCGGCTGGCCAAGGCCGCGGCGCAATACGCGCTGATCAACCCAGCCAACCAGCAGCGTCAATTGCTGGTCGTCGTTTTCAAAGCCCAAC
>JBIKVO010000001.1:0-24303 GCA_044356795.1 Caulobacterales bacterium | reverse complement strand
GAACAGGTCAAGCCGAACAGGCCAAGCCGATCAGGCCAAGCCGATCAGGCCAAGCCGATCAGAAGTTCGTAGTCTTGCCTCTGTATCCACAGCGGCAAGGGCAATACCCATCTGCTCAGTTTCGTCACGCTCAAGCATTGTCATCCGATTGGTAAAGATGACGGCATGCTTGAGTGAGGAAAGACCGTCGTTTGCGGGTTTGGCGCCTCGAAAATGGCCCCAAGTCTTTCTTGGATGTGGCGCCAAGCAATCGCCATGTCTTTCCGTGTTCGGATTAACACATGGGGCCGGCACATCCGTCAAGGGAGAATCGTTGCTGCACCGCACTGATCGATATCAGGCGGGATCGTCCATGGGTCGCACGCGGCGCAGAAACACATAGCTGGCCCCGGCCCCGCCATGGCGGCGATGCGCAGGCGCCATGCCGGACACGATCGGCCGCAGGCCGGGGCTGGCCAGCCAGTCCGGCAGCCGCCGCTTCAGCACGCCGGGTGCGGCTTCACCGTCGCTGAAGCGCCCGCCCTTCCCCGTCACCACCAAGACAGCCGGCGCGCCGCGGACGTGCGCGGCGAACAGAAAATGTGTCAGCACCGCAAAGGCCCGATCCTGGGTGTAGCCGTGCAGATCAAGCTTGCCATCGATAGCCACCTGACCGCGGCGGACGCGGCGCTCGCCGCTTCGGTCGGCCGGGGCTGGCATCGTTGCGCGCTGGATGGTGATGCGCGGACCCGCTGCCGGCGGCGTCGAGGTTATCCGGGCCGCAGCAAGCGGCGACGGGGCTGGCGGCGTCAACGCTGCATTCTCTGCCGGGGGCATACCCGCCACATCCGCAGGCACGACAATAGCGCGCTGGCGACGAATGGGCCGAACCGTCCGGGCGACTTCCGCCCAGAGCGCTGAATCTTCAGCGGAAAGACCGCGCGGGCGGCGCGTCGACGACACGAAATCCCCCCCTCGCGCCCACGCTTAAGCCTGCGCGACGCCAGACAAACGCCAGTTTGGATCGCGCGCGCGCACGTCGCGCTCGAACGTCCACTTCTCGCGAGTGTCGCGCAGGCCGTGAGCCCCTTCCGCCAATTCGGCCTCAAACCGCACCGCAATCTTCGCCACATCCCCATCCAGACGGGCGTCCACGATCTCGGCATTGCGCAGCCGGACAAGCTCAGGCCCCGGGCCGCCAGCCGCGCGTTGATCAATCGCTGCGGTATAGCTGGCGAAGACCCGGTCTGTCAGCAAGTCTCGCAGGGTGGCCTTATCGCCAGAGGAAAAGGCTTGGACAATCATTTCATAGGCCGCCCGGGCGCCGCCCAGGAATTGGCCCGGATCAAACGACGGATCGGCGGCCATGATCGCATCGACCCCATCGCCGGCCGGGCCAGCAAAGGTAGGTTGCGTCTTGACGGATGGCGAGGCCGCCATCGGCGGGGCTTCTGCCGGCGCGGTGGTGCGTTGGGCGGCTGGGCGTTCAGATCCGGTGCGTTTGCCCAGGACCGCATACAACCGCGCCAGCACCAACAAGGCGACGCCCGCCAAAATCAACACTTCGATCCATTGCGCGTTCACGGTTGTGCGCTCCACTTTTGGCGCGAGGCCTTGGCGCGAACGCCTTTTGGCCGGGAAGTTCGCGCTCAAGATAGTGCACGTGCACAACCGGCGCCAGTGTGCGCGTGGCCCGGGGCCGTGACACTGCTGTGAGCGCCGACCCGAGATTGCCTCTGATCCGTTGCAGGCGGGGCCCGGCGCGTGTTAGCGGCGAAACCCCATCATCAACCCCCAATCAGTACCAGGGCAGGTTTCCTCATGACCACAGCGGTCCCGCCGGATGGCGGCCAAACGGGCTCCGACGCCCCCCATATGCGGGTTTTGGCCCAGTATGTGAAAGACCTCTCCTTCGAAAACCCGACCGCCGCAGCCGGCGTTCGCGGCGCCGAAGCCGCCCCGGCGATCGATATGGGCATCGATGTGAACGCCCGGCCGCTCGGCGATGGCGAGGCATTCGAGGTTGATCTGCGGATCGCCGCCAAAGCCACCCGCGGCGACGACGTGATGTTCATCACCGAGTTGGTCTATTCTGGCGTGTTCCAATTCGTGAATGTGCCGCAGGCCGATATGGAGCCGCTGCTGCTGATCGAATGCCCGCGGCTATTGTTCCCCTTCTCGCGCCGCCTTCTGGCGGAAGTGACGCGCGAGGGCGGGTATCCGCCGCTGCTGATCGACCCGATCGATTTCGCCGCGCTTTACAGGGCGCAGCTCGAAGAACGCAAAGGCGGCGGCGTGCAGCCGGTGGGGTGATTCCCGCGCTGGAATTACCGCTGCTGGACCTGCGTCTCGCCATGGCGGACGTGTATGACGGCGTCGCGTTCGCATCGGCGCCCGAATAACCGCCCTACCCCGCCGGCGGCCCGCCCAGCAGGGGATACACCGCCTCCTCGCGATACACAGACGGCCCGCCCGATCGCAAAAGGCTAGACCACAGATAAAAGCCCTGCACGCTGAATGGCCGGCTTTCGAACAGGGCAAGCCGGCGGCAAAACGCGTGCACGCGATCCACGGGCGCCGCGCCGTTGAGATAGGCGAGTGTAACGTGGGGAAGGTATTTCCGCGTTTCCGGCTTGAGGCCGACAGACCGCGCCGCCCGCTCGCACGCGGACGCCAGCTGTATCAGGGCCGTTGGCTCCGCCACGCCGATGAACAGCGTGTGCGGCTCGTCCTTGCCGAACCAATCGGCCCCTTTCAGCTTCAGCGTGAAAGGCGCCATCCCCTGCCCGACCGCGTCAAGGGCGGCGTCCAGATCGTCCGCGACCGGTTCCGGCGTGTCGCCGAAAAAGCGCAACGTGACGTGCAGATTTTCCACGGGCCGCCAAGACGCGCCGGCCAAGCCGCGTTGAAGGCGCACCAGCTGGTCGGCGATGTCGGGCGGCAGGTCGAGGCAGGCAAACAAGCGCAAGGACATGACCGCAATGTACCACCAATTTTGCGAATAGGGCGTCTTCGCGCCGCATTCCGCGGCGGCCGCGCAATCGGCTATCGCGGGGAGGATTGCCCATCTCCCCCTCCGCTACTGCTGCGTGGCGCCGCTTTTTTGAAAGCGGTCGGGTGTTCTTCAAGCCTTAGGCTTGCGCGCCCGGCGCGGCGGCTTGGGAAGGGTTTTGCTCTCATCGATCAGCAGCGCGATCTCGCGGTCGGCCGCCAGCCTCCGGGCCGCTTTGCGCTGGGCGTCGAATTGCTTGTATTGCGCCTTCGCATGGGCCTCGGCGCGATCCGCTGACACCAAACCGCCATGGCCCAAAACAGGCCGGCCGAGCAGCTTCAACTGCGCATCCACAAGGCCCATGGCGTCGCCCATCAAGGTCAGGCGCCCAAGCTCCAACTGGTCAGAAATCACGTCGAGCAATATCACCGTGAGATTGCTCAATTCTCGCAACTCCGCCTCGGCGAGATAGGATGACGCGTTAACCGCGTCGGCCTGCAGCGGCTCTTCTCGCGCCCAGGACAGCATGCCCATGTTCGGCGCCGCCGCGTCAGCGCGTTGCGCGACGATCATCGACGGTGTGGCCGACGTTACCGCATAACAGAGCTTGGCGCGCATGCGGGCATAGAACTCCCGCGCGGCGGGGCTGGATGGATCATAATCCTGGCACAAGGCGCAGATGCGGCGCAGTTCGGCATACAGCGGCCCGTCGCTGGCGCGTATTTCATTGATGGTGTCGCGCAGCGCCCGCAGCCGATCAAACGCCTCGGGGTCTTTCAGGCGGCGCTTATTGATCGCAAAACCTTGCGTGGCGAAGGCCGTCAACACTCGCGTCGCCCATTTGCGGAACAGCACACCCTGCGCGCTATTGACCCGGTAACCGACATACATCGCTACATCTAGGGTGTAGTGCTTCACCTGATAGGCTTTGCCGTCGGCGGCAGTTGTCCGGAATTCCCGGACAACTCCTTCCTCCGCCAACTCGCCATCGGCGACGAACTTTTTGACATGGTCGCTAATTGACTGTTTTGAAACGCCGAAAATGTCAGCCAGCTGCTTTTGAGTGAACCAG
This sequence comes from Caulobacterales bacterium, assembly GCA_044356795.1. Classification (GTDB taxonomy): domain Bacteria; phylum Pseudomonadota; class Alphaproteobacteria; order Caulobacterales; family Aquidulcibacteraceae; genus JBIKVO01. Next base: position 20,260 of record JBIKVO010000001.1, on the reverse strand, counting down.
GGCTCCTCCCCGGCAGTCTGGATTTCCAGTTCCGCCCCGTCCTGGCCGACATAAACCAACAGCCGGTCTCCGGTGTCTTCGTCCTCGATCAGGGTCAGCGGGCTGGCCATGGGCTTTTGCGGGGGTGAATTGCTCATGGCCTGCCAGATAGCATGACTCGCCACTCACACCGGCGGCTGGCGCGGAAATTCCAGCTTCGTCACGTCATAGCCAAGCCGGGCCGCCCGGGCCAAAAGATCCGCCCGCAACGCTTCAGATGGCACGGCGTCGCGCGTCAAAATCCAGAAATACCGGCCCGACGGCTCGCCCACGATCGCCCAGCGATAGTCCGGATCAAGTTCAAGCACCCAATATGGCGCCCAGAATTCCCAGAAGAACGCCACCCGCAGCTTGGCGTTGCTGGCGGCATCGACCACCTGCGCCTTGCCCTCGACGCGATCGACGGGGCCATCGGGCGCGCCTTTGCGGCAGGTATTCACCACCGCAATCTCACCGTTCGGCTTGCGGGCATACTCGGCCGTGACGCCATGGCAATCGCGCTCAAACCAATTGGGCAGGCGCGCAAATTCATACCAGCGGCCCAGATAGCGATCGAGGTCGACCTGGCCCACCGCCGTCAATGGCGCCGCCCCAGCAACCCTCCCCGACGGCTGCAGCGCGCAAGCCGGCAACGCCAGCAGCGTCAGCAACGCGAAAACGGCGCCGAGCCAGGCCCTCACGGCTGCAGCCGATAGCCGCCGGTTTCGGTCAGCAGCAGGCGCGGCAATTGCGCGTCCGTCTCGATCTTTTGACGCAGGCGATAGATGTGGGTTTCCAGTGTGTGCGTGGTAACGGCGGCGTTGTAGCCCCACACCTCCTTCAACAACTCGTCCCGGCCGACAGCCTTCGGCCCTGACCGATACAGATATTTCAGGATCGCGGTTTCCTTGTCGGTGAGACGCACGCGCTTTCCGGTGGCATCGGTCAAGGTCTTGGCGCCGGGGCGGAAATCATAGGGGCCAATCTTGAACACCGCGTCTTCGCTGGCCTCATGGCTGCGCAGATGCGCCCGGATGCGGGCCAGCAAGACGTTAAACTTGAACGGCTTTTCCACATAGTCATTGGCGCCGCGATCCAGCGCCATGATGGTGTCTTCTTCGCGGGTGCGGCCGGTCAACATGATGATCGGGGCGCTGACCCCATCATCGCGCAGTACGCCTGCAAACTGGCGGCCGTCGCCGTCCGGCAACTCGACATCGAGGATGATCAGGCCGGCCCGGCCCTCCGCCGCAATCGCCCGGCCTTCCGCCAGCGTTCCGGCCTGTTCGGCGACAAGATCGCCCTGATCCTCCAGCTGCTCGGCCAGCTCCTGGCGCAATAATTGGTCGTCGTCGATGATCAGGACCACGGTTTTGCGGGGGGACATATGAGAAACCCTCTGGAAGCTTTGGACTGCCGTATCGACGTGATGTAGGGAGCCCAAATGATTTTTCGCGCCTCCCCAGCGGGTGAATTCCATTACGGAAAGATCACAACCCGGTGTGTTCTTGGCAAGGGTGGCGTCCGCCCTGCGGCCGAGAAGCGCGAGGGCGATGGCGCCAGCCCCATTGGCGTGTGGCCGATCCGGCGGGTTTTATTCCGGCCGGACCGTCTCGCCCCGCCGCAAACCGCCTTGCCCGTGCAGGCCATCGCGCCTGCAGATGGCTGGTGCGACGCCGCTGACGATGCCGCTTACAATCGCCCCGTCACCCTGCCCTACCCCGCCAGCGCCGAACGGATGTGGCGGGACGACCACGCCTATGACGTGGTGGTGATCCTCGGCCATAACGACGACCCCGCGGTTCCCGGCGCCGGCAGCGCGATCTTTTGGCATTTGGCCCAGCCCGACTGGCGGCCCACTGAAGGGTGCGTGGCGGTTTCGCTGAAGACAATGCTGGCGGCGCTGGCGGCCGCCCAACCCGGCGATGCGGTGGAGATCGCGGCGGTTTGAGGGCATTCGCGATCGCTTGCCAAAAGTCATTCTGAAGCCTAGCGCAGCGAAGGCATTCAGGTCGAAGCCTAGCGCGTGAGCCCCCCCAATCAGGTCTGCGGCCTGTTTGGGATGACTGCGGCCCGATGGCGCGCGCGGCGGCGGGAGGCGCGCTTGACCCCGCCCTGCTCCCCTGACAGGACAAAGCGTCCGAACTGGGAGGCCCGCTGCATGTTGAAGATCTACCACGCCAAGCACACCCGATCCTTGCGCGTCGTTTGGCTGGTCGAAGAGCTGGGCGTTGCGCACGAGATCAAGCACCTGCCCTTCTCACCGGGCGCGCTGCGCAGCGACGAATATCTCACGATCAATCCGTTCGGCGCACTGCCCGCCATCGAAGACGGCGGCGTGCGCATGAGCGAGAGCGGCGCGATCTGCCAATATCTCACCGAGCGCTACGGCAAGGCGCCGTTCAAGCGCGTGCTGGGCGATCCCGATTACCCCGCCTATCTGCAATGGATCCATGCCGGCGAAGCGACATTGACGCCGCCGCTGGCGTCGCTCGCCCAGCACACCGTGATGCGCCCGCCCGAAAAACGCATCGCAATGATTGCGGGCGAGGCCACCGAAATCTTCCGTGAGCGGATGAAAGTGCTGGATCGTACTTTGGGTGAGGAAGGCTATCTGCTTGGCCATGATTTCACCGCCGCTGATGTCATGGTGGGCTATGCGCTGCACTTGGCGGCGCTGTTCAATCTTCTGGTGGAAGCCCCGGACGATGTTCAGAAATACTGGCAGCGGCTGTCCAGCCGTGAGGCCTATCAAAAGGCCGTCGCCGCATAAGCAGGATCCATGCCTGATATTCTCCGCTACAGCCTGATTACGGCAACGCTGTTTCTGGCGGCCCTGACAGCGGGCGCCTTTTACGGGCATGCGCAGCAGCCGTTCGAAATCCTGTCGCATTTCCGGGCGCAGTTTGCGGCAGCAGCGATCCTGGTTTTGATCGTGGCGTTGATCGGCCGGTCGCGCTGGACAGCGCTGGTCGCTTGCGCGACAGCATTGGTCAATATCGCGGTGTTGGCGATTGATCTGACATACGTCGCCCCAGAACAGCCGGCCGCCGCAGGCGTGCCGGTAAGGACGGTGATTTTCGCCAATCTTGAAGGGCGCCCCGATGCGCTCACCGCAATAGCGGCCTTGGCGCAAGCGCAACAGGCTGACATCGTCGCGCTGACCGAATTGACCATCAATGGCGCAGCCGATGTGCGGGCAAAGTTTCCTGATTTTGCCTGCTTCACCCAGCCCCTTGGGCCGTTGACGCCCTTGACGACAATGATCGCGGCACGCGCGCCCTGCCCCGCGGCTGGGGACTCGCTATACGAAAACCCCTCCGATGTCGTCTATGCTGATATTGACGGGCTGCGGGTTGTGGCGCTGCATCCGCGCCCGCCTTGGGGCACCAAGCGCACCGTGCAACGCGACGAGGCTATCAAGGCGGGCCTCGCGCTGAAATCCCAAACTTTGCCCACGCTGCTCATCGGCGACCTGAACACGACGGCGTATTCAGAAGCGATGAATCCGCTCGGGGCGGCGGGCTTCAGGCGTGCGGCGTGTGGGGCCCCGTTCGCAACAACATGGCGCGATCCACTGTTCCTGTTGGGCTTGGCGATCGACCACGCCTTTGTATCGGACCGGCTGCGCCTCGTGTCGTGTGACATTGGGCCGTGGAATACATCCGACCACGCGCCCTTGGTGGTGCGCGTACAGCTGCCGTGACGATGCCTTCGCCGCCGTCATCCCGTGCTTCGCCTGCGAGGAACACAGAATGACGAATATCTTGGGCCTTACGGCTTCAGCACCAGGCTCCCCGTAGTCTTGCGCGCCTCCAGATCGGCATGGGCGCGGGCGGCTTCGGCCAGCGGATAAACGCTTGGCGCCGCAATCGCGACAATCCCCGCCGCAATCGCGTCGAACAGATCGTCTGCGGTTTCCTGCAGCAAGGCCGGCGTGCGCGTATAGTGAAACAGCGTTGGCCGGGTGAAGAACAAAGACCCCTTCTGCGACAGCATCGCCGGGCTCACATCCGGCGGCGGTCCAGACGCATTGCCGAACGAGACAAACATCCCCAGCGGCCGCAGACAATCCATCGACGCCATGAAGGTCGCGCGGCCGACGCTGTCATAAACGACATCGGCGCCCTCCCCGCCGGTGATTTCGCGCACTCGGCGCGCGATCCCGTCACTGCTGAGCAGCACATGCGCCGCGCCGAGTTTGCGCGCGACTTCGCCTTTTTCCGCGCTGCCGACGATTGCAATCACGGTTGCGCCCAGCGCCCGCGCCCACTGTGTCAGGATTTGCCCAACGCCGCCGGCGGCGGCATGCACCACGCACACATCGCCGGCCTTGAGCGGGTAGGTCGCTTTCACCAAGTACCGCGCTGTCATACCCTTTAGCAGCGCGGCGGCGGCGATATCGTCTAACACGGTGTCCGGCAGCTTCACGGCGCGCGCGGCTGGCACAGCGTTGTGCTCCGCATAGGCGCCGATCGGGCCGGTGCAGTACCCGGCGCGATCCCCAACCGCAAACGCCGTCACGCCCGCGCCCACGGCCTCCACCACGCCGGCGCCCTCAAGCCCAAGCCCTGACGGCAGCGGCGTCGGGTAAAGGCCCGAGCGGTGATAGGTGTCGATGAAGTTCACGCCCGCCGCGGTTTGACGGATGAGGATTTCGCCCGGCCCCGGTTGCGGCTTCGCCACCGTAGCGAACCGCAAAACATCAGGACCGCCGGTTTGCGAGAAACGGATCGCCTGCATCGTCATCGGCGCACACAGCGCCTGGCGTCGCCCACACCGCCTTCAACCAGCGCCTCATAAGCAGGGCGATAGCGCCCTGTGGCCAGCATCGTGACGCCGGCTTTGGCGATCTCGACATAGCGACGCGGCGTGCGGTTCTGAGCGATCTGACTGTCGATGCTTTGCCCGTCCGGCCCCAACGTGCCAAACAGCACCTCAACGCCCCGCGCGCGCAGCGCCTGATACAAAGCCGGCCGCGGTTCGCGCGTGCCGGTCCAGGCCAGCACGCGGGACAGATCCACTCCGACGCGGGCCAGCGTGTCGAGTTCTTCTTCCGAATTGATCGACACCGACAGCATCAGCGACGGATCAAGATTGTGCACTGTGATCGCATCGGCGAGCGAATACACGATCACGATCACGCGGTTCTGCGCGCCCGCATTTTGCACCGTCTTGACCACATCCTCAAACGAGACGCCGCGCTTCACGTCGAGCTGCAGAATGGCGCTGTCTTCGGCAAGCCAAAGCAGATCGCTCAACACCAGTGGATTGATGAAAGCAGCCCGGCCTGGCGGATGGCGCAGTGTCAGCCGCTTGAACTCCTCGGCGACCATCGCATCGACACGGCCGGTTCCCGTGGTGGTGCGATCCACCGTTTCATCGTGCATGACCACCAACTCGCCATCGGCAGTCTGGCGGATATCGACTTCGGCGATGACGGGGATCGTGCGCGGCGTCAGCTGTGCCGTCGTCGCCAAGGCCTCAAGGCTGTTTTCCAGATACCCGCCGCCGCCGAGACGATGGGCGGCGGGTATCGTGATACTGTTGGCGCGGAGGCAATCGAAGAAGTCAGGCAGGTTGGCCGTGCGCAGGAACGCGCCGCGCTGGTCGGAGAAATCCAGCGGGCGGGCGTCTGGATTCATGTCCCGCTCTGACACGGCGTCGACCGCACTTCCGGCGCACGCCGCGAGCAAGAGTCCAGCGACCGCAGTCAAAGCAAGGCGTCTCATGCGAGGTGCTGGCCCAGAAACGCGACGGTGCGGCCGTCGGCGAGCGTTGCGGCGCCCGCGTCGTAATGCTGGCCGCCCTCGCGGGTGAAGGCGTGATCCTGATCGGCGTAAAAGTGCAGGGTGAAGCCCTGTTTGTTCGCCAGCCCGGCGCGGATTGCGGCCTGCGCATCGGCCGGCACGAACGCGTCTTTTTCCGCAATGTGCAGCATCACCGGCGCTGTGGCCTCGTGGCTTTCTTCCAGGCGCTGCTCAATCGACACACCATAATACCCGACAGAGGCATCGCTGTTGGTGCGACAGCCGGTCAGATACGCCAGCAGGCCGCCAAGGCAGTAGCCAATCGCACCGACCTTACCTGTGCCCGCCTGCGGGCGGATCGCATCGATGGCGGCCTGAATGTCGGCCACGCCCTGATCAACGTCGAACGCTTTGAAATAACCAAACGCCTGGGCCCACTCGGCTTCGGTTTTGTCGGTGATGTCGATGCCGGGCTGGATGCGCCAGAACAGGTCCGGCGCGATCGCGATGAAGCCCTCGCGCGCCAGCCAATCGGCCTTGCCGCGCATCACCGCATTGACGCCGAAAATCTCCTGGATCACCACCACCGCGCCTTTCGGCGTCCCGGCCGGCTTGGCCACATAGGCTTTGAACGCGCCGTCCTTGCCTTTGATTTCGACCCAGTCACCCATTGCTTATGTCTCCTGTGTTTTGGCGTGCACCCAGCGCGCAACGGCCTGTCCGATTCCTCCTCCCCCGCGAGGGAGAGGTTTCGCCGAAGGCGACGGAGGGGGCGGCGCTTTGGCCGCCCCCTCAGCTTCGCGACGCTCAGCGGCGCCCCTCGCGGGGGAGCAGGCGTCCCAACGTGCGCAAACAGCGCTCCAAAAGTCGGTCTTACGGTGCGGACGCGTTCGGGTCTATATGGGCGGGACGCGAAAGGATTCCTGCCCATGAAATTGAGGATCGAAGTGGAGTGCACCCCCGAAGAAGCCCGCGCTTTCATGGGCCTCCCGGATGTGACGCCGATCAATGACATGCTGGTGCGCGAGATGGGCGAACGGATGGAAGCCAACATCCAGCTCATGAGCCCGGACACGATGATGAAGTCGTGGATGAACGTCGGCACCCAGGCGCAAGACGCCTTCGTCAAGCTGATGACCGCCGGCGCCCAGGGCGCCATGAAAGGCGTGAAGGGCGAGTGAGCCGGGTAGGCGGCGCCGAGACGGTTTTCGCCCTCGCCTCGGGCGCAGGCCGGGCAGGCGTCGCGGTGGTGCGGGTCAGCGGCCCCGCCGCCGCAGGCGCCATCACCGCCCTCACCGGCCAGCCGCCGCCCGCCCCCCGTCGCGCCGCGCTGACTGTTCTCACCGATCCCGCTGGCGCTGCGATCGACCGCGCCCTGCAGCTCTGGTTTCCCGGCCCCGCCAGCTTCACCGGCGAAGATGTCGCCGAGTTCCACATCCATGGCGGGCCGGCCGTCATCGCCGCCGTTATCGCCGCCCTCGCCGCCGTGCCCGGCTGCCGCCCGGCGTTCGCCGGTGAATTTACCCGCCGCGCGTTTGAAAATGGCAAGATGGACCTGGCGGAGGCTGAGGGCCTCGCCGACCTCGTCGACGCCGAAACCGAGGCCCAACGACGCCAGGCGCTGCGCCAGATGGGCGGCGCGCTATCGCGCCTGTACGAAGGCTGGCGCTCGGCGCTGATCCCGGCGATGGCCCTGCTGGAAGCCGAAATCGACTTCCCGGACGACGACCTGCCCGGCGGGCTTACCGCCCGCGTCGGCCCGATGCTGGCCCCAATCATTGCCGGCATGGCCGGCCACATCAGCGATGATCGGGGCATGCGCATCCGCGATGGCTACCGCGTCGCCATCCTGGGCGCCCCCAATGCCGGTAAGTCCAGCCTGCTCAACGCGCTGGCCGGTCGCGATGCGGCAATCGTTTCGGACATACCCGGTACGACCCGTGATGTGGTGGAAGTGCGGCTGGTGTTGGCCGGCTGCCCGGTATGGCTGGCGGATACGGCCGGTCTGCGCGACGCCGCGGACGTGATCGAAGCGGAGGGCGTGCGCCGCGCCTTGGCGCGGGCTGAGGAGGCCGATCTGCGCATTGGTCTGGTTGAGGCCGGCCAGCCCGCCTCCGACGCCCTGCGCGCAGCCCTCCGGGATGGCGATCTGTGGGTCACGTCAAAAGCCGATTTGGGCGCCGCCTTGACCGGGCCACTGGCAATCTCAACGCAGACTGGCGACGGCCTGCCCGCACTGATCGCCGCGATCACCAGCCGGGTCGCGAACGCCACGGGCGGCGAGGAAGCGCCGGCCCTGACCCGCGCCCGGCATCGCACATTGGTGGCGTCAGCGCTGGCGGCGGTGCAGCGCGCGGCGGCGGGACTGGCGCTGGGCCCGGAGTTGGCGGCGGAGGATCTGCGCGCAGCGGCGAGCCATCTTGGCCGGCTGACGGGCCGGATCGATGTCGAAGATCTGCTCGATGAGATCTTCGCCAACTTCTGCATAGGCAAGTAAACAACCGCAAGTATTCGCACCTTCGTTCCACGGGAAACCGGTGAAGCGAAAGTAAATTAGGACTCGACTCTTGAAAGAATCAGGTTCCACGTGAAACGATTCGGCGCCCTCCACGATCGCCCTGAAGCCGAACGGAGTGAGGCTTTCAGGGCCCGGTCTTGGCTTGAACTCCTGGCTCCCGAAGCGCTCGACCGCGCCTCGCGTTCGCGATGACTGCGGAAATAGACGGCCCGTTTTGGGATCACGACATGGGCTTGGCCGCCTCGCCAGCGCCGCGGTTTTGCGCTATGCACCCCGGCCCATGCCAAGCGACGCCTCCTACGACGTCATCGTGATCGGCGGCGGCCATGCCGGCTGTGAGGCCGCGGCCGCAGCGGCGCGCCTCGGCGCCCGCACCCTGCTGTTGACCCACCGCCTCGACACCATCGGCGAGATGAGCTGCAACCCGGCCATCGGAGGCTTGGGCAAAGGCCATCTCGTGCGCGAGATCGATGCGCTGGACGGGGTGATGGGTCGCGTGGCTGACGCCGCCGGCATTCAGTTCCGCCTGCTCAACCGTTCCAAGGGACCGGCCGTGCGCGGTCCGCGGGCGCAATCGGATCGCAAACTCTACAAGGCTGCGATGCAGGCCGCGTTGGCCGAGATCGCCGCCCTGTCGATCCGCGCCGAAGCGGTGGAGGATGTACTGGTGGCGGATAGCTTCGTGGCTGGCGTGCTGTGCGCGTCGGGCGCCGCCTACCGCGCGCCGCGCGTGGTGCTGACCACCGGCACATTCCTCAAGGGCGTGATCCATATCGGCGACAAGCGCATCCCGGCCGGTCGCGTGGACGAAGCGCCGGCGATCGGCTTGAGCGATCGGCTCTATGGCCTTGGCTTTCGCATGGGCCGCCTGAAGACGGGCACCCCGGCGCGGCTCGACGGCAAGACGATTGATTGGGCCGCCCTGGAGATGCAGCCCGGCGATGATCCGCCAACGCCGTTTTCCTTCCTCACACGGGAAATCACCACGCCTCAGGTGGCGTGCGGCATTACCTGGACGACCGCCGAGACCCACCGGATCATCGCGGACAACCTTGCACAGTCGGCGGTCTATTCCGGCGCCATCGCCGGGCGCGGCCCACGATATTGCCCATCGATCGAAGACAAGGTGGTGCGGTTTGCCGATAAGGATCGCCACCAGATTTTCCTGGAGCCGGAGGGCCTGGACGACGACACGGTCTATCCCAACGGGATTTCGACCTCGTTGCCTGAGGCCGCGCAGGATGCGTTTATCCGCACGATCCCGGGCCTGGAGCGCGCGGCGGTGCGCCGCTACGCCTATGCGATCGAATATGACTATGTGGACCCCCGCGAATTGCTGGCGACGCTGGAAACCAAGCGGCTGCCGGGCCTGTATTTCGCCGGCCAGATCAACGGCACCACTGGCTATGAGGAAGCCGCAGCCCAAGGCTTGATTGCAGGCCTTAATGCGGCGCTGGCGGCGGGCGGCTGCAGCCCGTTTCATGTAACGCGGGCCGAAGGCTATCTTGGCGTGCTGATCGACGACCTGATCACCCGCGGCGTCACCGAGCCATACCGGATGTTCACCAGCCGCGCGGAATACCGCCTCAGCCTGCGCGCCGATAATGCCGACCAGCGCCTGACCCCGCGCGGGATCGACCTTGGCTGCATCGACCCGGTGCGGCGCACGGCGTTTACCGCAAAGATGGCGGAGATCGACGCCGCCCGGGCGCTGGGCGCTTCGCTGGTGCTGACGCCCAAGCAGGCGGCGGATGCGGGGCTGCAGGTCAATCAGGATGGGCAGCGGCGCGACCTGATCCAGCTTTTGGCCTATCCCTCGATCGACTTTGCCGCGATGGCGCGGGTGTGGCCGCAGCTCCATGCGCTGTCGCCAACCGCGCGCGAGCAACTGGAAATCGATGCGCTGTATTCTGGTTATCTGGAGCGGCAAGAGGCCGACATCGTGGCGTTCCGCAAAGACGAGGACCTGCGTCTGCCGACCGACCTTGACTATGGGGCTGTCGGCGGGCTGTCGAATGAGATGCGCGAAAAGCTGTCGGCGGCGCGCCCCGCAACGCTCGGCCAGGCCGGGCGCATCGAAGGCGTCACGCCGGGCGCGCTGACGGCGCTGTTGGCGCACGTGAAAAAAGCACGCAAGGCTTCAGCATGAATGACCGTCTGTTTCTCCTTGCCGCGCCGTTTGAGGACGCCAAACGCGCCGCGGGGCCGGTTTGGTTTTGCCCGCATTGCGCGCTGCTGGAAGGCGCACTGCTGGCGAACCCGCATTGGCGCGACAGTGTGGACATTCGCCATGTCGCTTTCCGCGGCCGCGGGCGGAATCATCGCGCTGGTCGGCGAGGCGGAGCAAGCGCTGCCATTGTTGATTTTGGCTGATGCGCGGGCCGCGCCTGCGACGGCGTATTCCGTTGGCGAGCATTTCATTTTGCGCGGCGCGGCGGATATCGCGACCTGCCTGGCCGCCCGCCATGGCGGCGCTGCGCCGCATCCGTAAGCGCGCGCGATCGCGCTAAACCGCGATCATGGCAAGACAACAAACAGACCTCGAACGCATCGGCGCCGCGTGCGGGCTGTTTGCCGGGATCGGCTCGATGCTGGCGGCCGGGGTGCACCAAGGCCATGGCGGACCAGAAACCACCGAGGTTCTCACCGCCGCGCAAGGGCAGGTTCCGCCTGCCTTGCTGGCGCAAACCGAAGTGGTTTGGATCGCTGGCACGATCAGCTTTGTGGCGTTCGGTGTCGCGCTGATCTGGGCTGGCTGGCGACGACGCGGCTGGTTGTACTCGATCGGCGGGCTGGCGGGACTTTGGTTTGCGACTGTGGCGATTGCGTTTGTGCTGGTCGGTCCGCACTGGCGCGCGACGGGGGTTCCGCCGCAGGCCGTCTTGTTGGCGATCCTGGCGACCTTGTCTGGCGTGGCGGCGTGGAGCGTGAAACCGAAATAGCGCGCATCCCGCCGCGCTCAATCCACGCTACATTGATCCCATGGCTTCCTTCACGCGCACCCGCTTTCAAGAAACCCTCGGCGTTTCACACGAAACAGCTGAACGCCTGGAAACACATCTGAAGCTGTTGGAAACCTGGGCCCCGCGGATCAACCTCGTCGGCCCGAGAGAGCTGGCGCACTATTGGAATCGCCACGCCCTGGATTCCGCCCAGCTGGCGGGGTTGGCGCCGGGCGCGCGCCGCTGGGTCGATCTGGGAACCGGGGCAGGGTTCCCCGGCCTGGTCATCGCCTGCCTGCTGGCGGAAACGCCCGGCGCGCAGATTGATCTGGTGGAGACAAACGCCAAGCGTGTGGCGTTCCTGCGCGAGGCGATCCGCGCCACCGGTGCGCCGGCCCGGGTCTATCTGCAAGACGCAGCCGCCCCGCTGCCCGGCCCGCATGACATCATCACCGCCCGCGCCTTTGCGCCCTTGCCGCGAATCATGGAGTTCGCCAAACCGTATCTGCAAGGCGGTGCGATTGGGCTGTTCCCAAAGGGCGTCGAGGTCGGCGCCGAGTTGGCCGCCGCCGAAGCCGCCGGGTGGCGCCTGACGGTCGAAAAGCTGCCAAGCCTTACCGATCCCAGGGCCTGCGTCTTGCGCATTTCAGGAGCCGAACATGGCTGACGAAAAGTCGAAGCGGCGCCTCAAGGTCATCTCCATCGCCAACCAGAAGGGCGGGGTGGGCAAGACCACGACGGCGATTAATCTGGGTGCAGCCCTCGCGGCGGCCGGCAAGCGGGTGACGATCTTCGACATCGATCCGCAGGGCAACGCCGCCACCGGACTGAACGTGCAAGCGCATCAGCGCCCGCGATCCAGCTATCATGTGCTGGTGGGCGACTGCAGCTTCGATGATGCGGTGGTGGATACTTTGGTGCCGGGGCTGCGGCTGATCGCCGGCTCGCAGGACCTGTCGGGCCTGGAAACCGAATTGATGCAGGCCGAGCGCCCGCAATATCGGTTGCTTGATGCGGTGGCCCCGCTGCGCGCGCGGGGAGAGGACGACTATCTGCTGATTGATTGCCCGCCGTCTTTGAACGTGCTGACGGTCAACGCCCTGACCGGTTCCGACGACGTGCTGGTCCCGCTGCAGTGCGAATTCTTCGCGCTGGAAGGGCTGAAGCAGCTTTTACAGACTGTTCAGCTTGTTCAACGCAATCTTAACCCGTCACTGGCAATCCAAGGCATTGTGCTGACAATGCACGACAAGCGCACGTCGCTGTCGGATCAGGTCGCCAATGATGTGCGCGCGCATCTGGGCGAGAAGGTCTATGCGACGGTCATACCGCGCAATGTGCGCCTCTCTGAAGCGCCGTCACACGGTATGCCCGCGATCATTTATGATCACAAAGCGCCCGGTTCGCAGGCTTATCTTGCGTTGGCCCGCGAACTCCTGGAACGAGAATCAGTGCGCAAAGCGGCGTGAGCGCGATAGGGAGTAGGGCATGTCGGAACCATTGCGGCCACGGGGATTGGGACGCGGACTCGCGTCGCTCTTGGGCGAGGCCTTAATGCCGGAGCCCATCGCGCCTCCGGCCAATGAACCGGCCCCACAAGCCCCGACGCAGAGCGCGCCCTTCACACCGGTTTCAGTCGGCTCCGCGCCTGCTGTTGTCCAGACGGCGACACCGACAACAGTCGCCCCGACTATTTTCACACCTACGCCGACCCCCCAGCCCGAGTCCCCGCCGGCAACGGCGTCGATCACGCCATTCCCGGTCATTCCGGTCGCGCCGCCGCCGCAAGCGGTCGCCCCGACGCCAGAGCCGCCGCGCTCTGGCAGTCGCTTCATTCCGATTGCCCTGATCCAGCGTAATCCGCATCAGCCGCGCAAACATTTCGACGAGACCGAACTCGCGGAACTCGCCGACTCGGTGCGGGCGAGAGGGGTGCTGCAACCGATCCTGGTGCGCCCAATTCACGACAACGGCGAAGAGCGGTACGAGATTGTCGCTGGCGAACGCCGCTGGCGGGCCGCACAACGGGCCAACCTGCACGAGATCCCGGCAGTGATCCGCGACCTCGATGATGTGGAGATCCTGGAAATCGGGATCATCGAAAACGTTCAACGCGCCGACCTGAACCCGATTGAAGAAGCGATGGGCTATCAGGCGCTGATTGATCGCTTTGGCCGCACCCAACAGGAACTGGCGGAGGTGGTTGGCAAATCGCGGCCGCACATCGCCAATACGCTGCGGCTTCTGGGTCTGCCGGGCGAGGTGCAAGCCATGGTGCAGGACGGCCGACTAACGGCGGGTCATGCCCGCGCGATCCTCACCGCACCCAACATGATGGATCTGGCGCAGCGCGCCATCACGCAAGGGCTGAATGTCCGCGAGATTGAACGCCTCGCTCAACAAGCCAAAGAGGCGCGCGATGGTGCGCGTGTCCGCCCGGCTTCCGCGAGCGGGGCAGGGGAGAAGGACGCCGATACCCGCGCCCTAGAACAGCGCCTGTCCGACGCCCTCGGCCTGTCGGTCACGATTGCCCATAAGGGGGATCAGGGCGGTGCGGTGCAGATCAGTTATCGTACGCTGGAACAGCTGGATGAGGTGATCCGCCGTTTGGGCGGCTGAAGCACCCCCATGTCGACCGGTGTCCACTCGGCCTGAAAGCCCGCCAACTTCGCCCGGCTTCGATCATTGCGCCCTCCTTGATCACAGTCCTGTGCCAGCCGATCACCGAAATCGCTGTGCGAGTGGGCTGGGAAAACCCATCGAGGTTCGCCGCCCAATTCGAAAAGGCCGCCGGCATGACACCAGCGCCTGGCGGACAGCCAACACACATAGCGCCGGACTTGGGGCTCCAGCGGAGCAGAAAATCATACAGGTTGAAGAAACGCGCGACGTGGAATCAAGGCGGGAACGGGATCGCCTGTGTGCGGACAATAGTAGGCGATGGGTCAATCCACCGCGATGCACACGAGCGGCCAATAGTTTTGAGGTTTTCCGCGACGCGCGTGATCGGCGCGTGCGCGTTTGTAGCGCACGAGGATCCCCATTGTGCGTCAACCATAAAGCCGCGTGCTGTACGGCTTTTGGCCAGGGCGCAACATGGCAATGCGGTCGGGATGCATGTCCGTCGCCGCAATCATGGACAGCGCGCCGTGATGGAGCATCACAAACATCTGTTGCAGGGTGGCGGACGCGATACAGCGCCACGCGCATGCGAAACAGATCGCGTTCGAGTTTTTTGAGACCCGCAAGGCTCGCGCCAGCTGCGACAGAAGGGGAAGCAGACCATGCATGCCGCGCAATACGCGGCGGCGACCTCGATCGGATAGATCGCGGTTTCGCGCTTTGATTGCACCGCTGGCGGCTCCTCAATCCATGCGAGGTCGGCGCGGACGCACAGCTTACCGCCCGATGTCACCGCGTTACGGTTATCTCGATGGCGCGGCGCAAGTCCTCCGGCACCGGCGCATCCGGCGGCGACAAAGGTTGGCCATGAATGATTGCATGAACAAACGTCGCCATCCCTGCAGCCGCACTCAAAAAGCCGATCAGTCCGGTCACACGGCCGTAGCCGCGGCGCATCCGCACGACGTCTTCGGGCTGTTTGATCGCCCTTTGGCGCACGATCTCCACCACCGCCATCGCCGCCAGATACATGATCGGGATCGCCACGCCCCATGGCGCCGCCGCAAAGCCGCGCTCCGGCACCAACAGGCCGATCGAGCCCAGCATCAGGCAGGTCAGCAGGCCAAACTCGATCAAACTGGCGCGCGATTCATTCAACCGCTTGCGCAAATTCATGCGCTGCCGGCCAAGCTCGGAGATCCAGGTGCCGAAAAACGCCATCGCACAAATGTAGCGGCGGCCCGGGCAGGCGGAAAGCCCTGCATGCACAACAGGGCTGCTCAGCGAGGGCGGCTTGCGATCAGCTCACATCTTCGACGAAGAAGCTGTCGGCGCGGGTGTACGGGGCCGCGCCAACCATCGCATAGCAAACGCGGTTGTGGACGGTTTCCATGACGCACACCATGGGCGCCCTTGTGGCTTTCAGCGCGTTGTAGTCTTCCCGGCTCAAGCCGGTTGCCACGGTCACCGTGCCGAAAGCGGGGGCCTTATCCTGGGTTGTCACCTCCACGGCGGCGAACTTTTCCAGAAGCGCCTTCAGGGCTGTCGGGTTGAACGGCGCGGTCGCGCCGGTCACCATGTCCAGCGCAACGGCAGGGGAGGAGACCACGATCAACGGTGCACTGCTTTGCCCGCTGTGGACCGTCATTATCACGGTGGCATTGGTACACAATGCGCCGTTTTCGGTGGTGTCTTCGCCCTTGAAGACTTCCGGGATCGCGGGCGCAGCGAAACTGCGCACCGTGATCAGATCGTTGGCGTCGGCGCCGGTAAGGGCGGCGGTCTTGGTGATTTCCTGCGTGCACGTCAGGGCGGCCGGCGCAGCGGATGCGGCATCAGCAGTCTTCTTCGGCGCCTCTGCAGGCAAACAGCCGATCAGGACCGCCGCAGCAACGATCAGGGCAAGACGGCGCATGGATAAGACCTTTCGCGATTATCGCATCGTTCGCGGAGCGATCGGGCAGGTCAAGGCAAAACATCAATCGCATGTGTCGATCGTGGTTGCTTGACAGGATATCAAATCCGCTTGCGCCGACCTCCCAGCTGTGGAGCGTTGACGAGTTCATCAATGGGGGGAGCAGAGTGTTCGTCCATTGCGGCCCGCGCGATCTGAACGCCACGGCGCGCGACGATCCGCAATTCGTGGTCGAGGTTGTGTCGCCGTCGACGGAGAAGGCCGAACTCCGTGAAAAGCGCGCGGAATATCTCGCGGTTCCGGGGTTGGCTGGGTGCGTCGTGTGATGACATAACCGCGCTTGATCCGGCTGTTTACGCCGGCTGCAGAACCAATCGAAGGTCAACGCGCTTCTTTGCCCGGCGAAGCCGTTATGATTGACGGCCAACGGTCCAGAACATCGATCGCGGCTTGCAGATCGTTATTCTCTTCGATCCGAAGCATATGGATATCGCGAACTGCCGGTCACAGCGTCAACGCTGTTATCGCCGAAGTACGTGCTGCCTTGCTTCCACTCAAATCCCTAAGCAACGCGGTAGTTTCGAATGTCCGCGTGCGCATTGTCCCAAGAGCTATTGGGGCACGTGGCTTGCAGCACCTGGGTGACGAGGTCGAACACGATCGCATATATGCGTCCGCTCACTGGGCACTTATGGCCGGCCCCCAACCCATTGTTGCGCGGCAGTCCTGTCTTAAGCGCGGCCGCCTACCGCAGAATGCGATCCCTCAATACACCCGCTTCTTCGGCGGGATTGGAGCCACATCGTTGCTCATTGTGTTGGAATGCACCGGGCGATAATCGATCCGGACAGAGCCGCTTTCGGGGTCCAGCCAGGCCAGGGTGTGCTTCATCCAGTGTTCATCATCGCGTTCGGAGAAGTCCTCCCGCGCGTGGGCGCCGCGGCTTTCCTTGCGGTTTTCCGCAGACACCACCGTCACCACGGCCTGTTGGATCAGATTATCGAATTCCAGCGTCTCCACGAGATCGGAGTTCCAAATCATCGACCGATCCGTCACGCCAATATCCGGCATGCCGGCATACACCTTGGCCATCCGATGAACGCCTTCCTCAAGCACCGGCCCGGTGCGATACACCGCGCAGGTATCTTGCATGGTGCGCTGCATTTCATCGCGCAGGCGCGCGGTCGGGGCGCCGCCTTTGGCGTGCCGGAACTTGTCCAGCCGCGCCAAATGCGCTTCGCCCGCATTGGCCGGCAGGGTAGGGATCTGGCCCGGCTTCAGGACATCGCCACAGCGCAATCCGACCGCACGGCCAAACACCACAAGGTCGATCAGCGAGTTAGAGCCCAGCCGATTGGCGCCATGCACCGAAACGCACGCCGCTTCGCCAACCGCCATCAGGCCTTCGACGATGGCGTCCGGATTGTCGCCCTTCTTGGTCAGCACTTCGCCATGATAGTTCGTTTGGATGCCGCCCATATTGTAGTGCACCGTCGGCAGCACCGGGATCGGCCCCTTCGTTACGTCAACGCCGGCAAACACCTTCGCGCTTTCAGAGATGCCGGGCAGGCGGGCATGCAGAATCTTCGGATCCAGATGCTCAAGATGCAGATGGATGTGATCCTTCTTTGGGCCGACGCCGCGGCCCTCGCGGATTTCCATCGTCATCGCGCGGCTCACCATGTCGCGCGGCGCGAGGTCCTTCACGGTCGGGGCGTAGCGCTCCATAAAGCGTTCGCCCTCAGAATTGGTGAGATAGCCGCCCTCGCCGCGGGCGCCTTCCGTGATCAGGCAGCCGGCGGGGAAAATCCCGGTCGGGTGGAATTGCACGAACTCCATGTCCTGCAACGGCAAACCGGCGCGCAGCACCATCGCATTGCCATCGCCGGTGCAGGTGTGGGCCGAAGTGCAAGACAAATAGGCCCGGCCATAGCCGCCCGTCGCCAGGATCACGCGTTGCGCCGCAAAGCGATGCAGTGTGCCGTCTTCCAGACGCCACGCCGTGACGCCCGTGCACACATCGCCGTCCATGATCAGGTCTAGCGCGAAGTATTCGATGAAAAACTCCACGTCCTGCTTCACCGACTGGCCATACAAGGTGTGCAGGATGGCGTGGCCGGTGCGGTCAGCGGCGGCGCAGGTGCGCTGCACAGGCGCTTCACCATAATTGCGCGTCATGCCGCCAAAAGCGCGCTGATAAATTTTTCCCTCTTCTGTGCGCGAGAAGGGGACGCCCCAATGCTCCAGCTCGTAAACAGCGGCGGGCGCATTGCGGGTGAGGTATTCGATTGCGTCCTGATCGCCAAGCCAGTCCGACCCCTTCACGGTGTCAAACATGTGCCAGCGCCAGTCATCTTCGCCCATATTGCCGAGTGCGGCCGAAATGCCGCCCTGTGCGGCCACCGTGTGCGAGCGGGTCGGGAACACTTTCGACAGGCAAGCGGTTTTCAGGCCGGCCTGGGCGCAACCCAGCGCTGCCCGCAAGCCAGAGCCGCCGGCCCCAACCACAACCACATCGTACCGATGATCAATCCAACTATAGGCGGTCACGAACTCAAGCCCCCGTCGTTTTCATCACATAAATCGCATATAGGCCGCCGCCGGCGGCGGCGAGACAAGCTGCGTAATTCAGTGTCTTCAACAGACCGTTGCCGGCCGGTTTGGCAATGTAATCGTCAATCACCACATCCATGCCCATCATCATGTGCCAGAGGCTGACCAGCAAAAACGCAGCACTCACCCAGGCATTGAGCGGGTTTGACAGAAAGTTTTGCAGCTCGGCCAGCGATCCGTCCGCGCCCAACACCAGCAATACAGCAAAGACCGGCGCCAAGATCGTCAACGCCGCCGAACTGATGCGTTCCTGCAGGAAATGGCCCGCACCATGCGGGCGGTGGGTTTTGCTCGCCATCGGATCAGCCCCCCTTGCTCATCGCCAGCGCCCACAAGCCCAGCGGGGCCAGCGCGCCAAACGCGATGACCAGCCAGGCGCTGCCATTGGCGGCTTTCGGCGTCAGGCCGTGACCCATGTCCCACATCAGATGGCGAATGCCGTTCGCCCAGTGATAACACAGCCCCGCCGCAAGGCCGTACAGCACCACCTGACCGA
The DNA here is from genome assembly GCA_044356795.1 of Caulobacterales bacterium. Classification (GTDB taxonomy): domain Bacteria; phylum Pseudomonadota; class Alphaproteobacteria; order Caulobacterales; family Aquidulcibacteraceae; genus JBIKVO01. The sequence goes on along the minus strand of JBIKVO010000001.1, from coordinate 1,386 downwards.
CGGGCGACAGCAGCAGCCCGGTCACTATGGTGAAGTGGTCCGGTGCGAAGGCCGCAGCGGCAAACCAGGCCGCAAGGCCCAGCGCGCCGAAATATAGCCCCCCACCGCTGACGCGGTGAAAGATCGAAGACGCCATGGTCACATGCCAGCGCCAGACCTGCAGATGCGGCGACAGCGGGCGCACGGGTGCGTGTTTGGAGGCCGACATGGCTTGCATCTCCATTCTTGGTTCCGTCCGATTGTTCATTCGGACGCGCAATACAAAAAAGTTTAGAGCTGCGTGGCAGCGCCGACCACAGTCGGCGCCAATTCGACGCAGGTCTCAAGCAGCCTTTACCGCTCCACGCACACAGCGATGCCCATACCGCCGCCGATGCACAGCGTGGCGAGGCCCTTCGACTTTTTCGCTCGACGCAGCTCGTACAGCAGCGTCGTTAGCACGCGAGCGCCGGAGGCCCCGATCGGGTGGCCGATGGCAATCGCGCCGCCGTTTACATTGACGATCGCCGGGTCCCAGCCCATGTCCTTGTTCACCGCCAGCGCCTGGGCGGCAAACGCTTCGTTGCTTTCAACGAGGTCGAGGTCGGACACCTTCCAGCCCGCTTTTTCCAGCGCCGCCTTGGAGGAGGGGATCGGCCCCGTCCCCATCACGCTGGGGTCAACCCCGCGCGACGCCCATGACACGATCCGGGCCAGCGGTTCGATGCCGCGCTTTTTCGCGTCTTCTTCGGTCATCAGCACGATGGCCGCCGCGCCATCATTGATGCCCGAGGCGTTCGCTGCGGTAACGGTGCCGTCCTTTTTGAAGGCGGGCTTCAGTTTTTGCATGTCGGCGATATTGGCCTCCATGCGGATATATTCGTCCTCATCAACGGTGACATCACCCTTGCGGCCCTTGATCGTCACGCGGGCGATCTCATCGATGAACCGGCCGGCCCTCTTGGCGGCGGCGGCCTTGTGTTGGCTGGCGAGGGCGAATTCGTCCTGCGCCTCGCGGGTGATCTGCCATTTCTCGGCAACGTTCTCGGCGGTGATGCCCATGTGGTAATTGTTGAAAACGTCGGTCAGGCCGTCCTTGATCATCGAGTCTGAAAACTCCAGACCGCCCATTTTCTGGCCCGCCCGCAGATGCGCGACATGCGGCGCAAGGCTCATGCTTTCCTGGCCGCCGGCGACCACAATCTGCGCGTCGCCATTGGCGATCTGCTGCATCCCGGTCACGACGCTGCGAAGGCCCGAACCGCAGACCTGATTGACTCCCCAAGCCGGGCTCGCATCCGGGATGCCGGCGGCGCGGGCCGCTTGACGGGCAGGGTTCATCCCCTGGTTGGCGGTCAATACCTGGCCGAGCACCACTTCGCTGACATCACCGGGCTCGATCCCCGC
>JBIKVO010000136.1:0-7421 GCA_044356795.1 Caulobacterales bacterium | reverse complement strand
GATCCGCCATGGACGCCCGCACGCATGAGCGATGAAGCAAAACTTGAACTGAATATGCTATGAATGATGCTGCATCTGATGCCGCCGGAATGGTTCCAACGTCTGCTGCTGTGGGCCGCGATTGCGCTGGTGGCAGCGGCGGTGCTGATTGCCGTGATTATGTTTTGAGGAGGCAATGCTAATGCCGCGCCCGCGTCCCAAAGTTGTCAGCCTTACCGATGCCGCTGCTGATCGCGTCAAGGCGATCATGGCGCAATCGCACCATGCCTATCTGCGCGTCGGAGTGAAAAACGGCGGGTGCGCCGGTATGGAATATGTGATGGATTATGCCGATGCGCCACAAGCGCTGGATGAAGTGCACGAGGAAAAAGACGTCAAGATTTTGATCCAGGCGAATGCGGTATTGTTTCTGATCGGTTCGACCATCGATTACGAAACTACGGCGCTGGCTTCAAAGTTCACGTTCAAAAACCCGAACCAGACAGACGCATGCGGCTGCGGCGAGAGCGTAACGATCATGCCGGCAAAACTGGATGCGTGAGTGATGGGCGACGGCTTTTTCGTCTTTGTGAAAGAGCTGTTTGCCGGGCTTGGCCCGATCAGCATCCGTCGCATGTTTGGCGGCGCGGGCGTTTATGCGGATGGCTGCATGTTTGCGCTGCTGGCTGACGAAACCATTTTCATCAAGGTGGATGCCGCGTTGAAAATGGATTTGGCCGCTGTTGGCAGCGGGCCGTTTGTTTGGATGCCCGATCAAGGGCCGAAAAAAGGGCAAGCGGTTGAGATGAGCTATTGGCGCTTGCCTGACAGCGCCCTTGATGACGCCGATGAAGCCGCGATGTGGGCGCGACGCGCGCTGACTGTTGCACGCGCCGCAAAAGCTCCCAAAAGATTGGCGAAAAAATCAAAGCGGGTTTGATTGCGTCACGACCGTTTGAATGTCGCTTTTCGCTTTTGTAGAAACGCCATGACGCCTTCGCGGAAATCTTCCGTACGGCCGGCTGTGCGTTGTGTGACCCGCTCTTTCTGCAACTGGCCCTGCCAATCCTGATCGAGCGATTCCCACGCCAATTGGCGGATCATGGTGACGGCGAGCGGCCCATCGGCCAGGGCGCGCGCCAATTCCAGCGCCGTCGGCAGCAGCTGATCATCCGCCACACAGCGATTGATCATGCCCCATTCCAGCGCTTGTCTGGCGCTGATCTTTTCGCCCAGCAACATCATTTCCATCGCGCGCGCACGCCCGATCATGCGCGGCAGCAGATAGGTGGAGCCGCCGTCGGGCACGAGCCCGATGCGCCGAAACGCTTGCAGGAAATACGCGCTTTCCCCCGCCACAATCAGATCCCCCAGCAGCGCAAACGAGCAGCCAACCCCCGCGGCCGCCCCGTTCACCGCGGTGACAAACGGAATGCTCAGATCCCGCAAACGCGTGACGAATGGATTGTAATGCGTTTCCAATGCGGCGCCGGCGTCAAAGCCGTCGGGGCCTGCGGCGCTGGCCGACCCGCCCGTGGCGGTGAGATTGGCGCCGGAACAAAAACCGCGCCCCTCGCCAGTCAGAATAATCGCGCGCGCCTCGCCTTCGGCGCGGGTGAACGCCGTGTCAAGCTCCCCCACGAGATCGAGGCCGGCGGCGTTCATCGTTGCCGGGTCAGACAGCGTGATGATCGCGATATCACCGTCCCGCGCATAGGTGATTTTGGAATAGCCTGTCATCGCTTCCTCCCGAATATCGTTGCGGAGCACGGTAAGCGTTTTTGCAGATCTGTTCCAGTACGGCGGCTCAAAAAGACGCGCGCATATTTCCGCGCTAGGGCCACATCACCCCAAGGCATCACGCTACGGCAAGGCGTGCGGCGTCTGTTTCGCTGGTGACGCGGTTGCGGCCGGCGCGCTTGGACACAAAGAGCAACTGGTCGGCGCGCTCGATCAGGGTGGTGGGGGTATCGCTTTGCCGCAAGGATGCAATCCCGCAAGAGATTGTAATGCGGCCCAGAGCTTCGCCGGTGGATTTGCGCACCAGATTTTTTGACTCCACCTGTTGGCGGATTGTCTCCACCGCAACCTTGGCGGATTCCATTGATGTGCGCGGCATGATCATCGCAAATTCTTCGCCGCCATACCGGGCCGCGAGAAAGTCACCCAACATGTTTTTCTGCAGTGTTGAGGCCACAAAGCGAATGACCTGATCACCCGTGTGATGGCCCCAGGCGTCATTAAACCTTTTGAAGAAGTCGATGTCGCACATCATCAGGCAGAGATCGGTTTTTCCGCCCAGCGCCTCATCGATCCGACGGCGTAATGTGAGATCGAAATTCTTGCGATTGGCCAGCGCGGTCAGCCCATCGCTGAGCGCTTCTGCGCGGGCAAGCGACAAGGTCTCGCGCAGTTGCGCTAATTCGCGTCCGGAGTCTTCCAGACGGGCGCTGAGTTGCTGGTTGGAGACGGCGATTTCTTTGGTTGCACGCGCAAGGCCCGCCACCAGATTGCGCAAGCCGTCAGCGTCCAGGCCCCGTTCCAATTGCCCGGTCACAATGGTCAGTTCGGCTCCGAAACTGGAATGGGCATCACCTGCAGACTGCAGCGTCCGAACCACATCCGACACTTCCTTTGCAATGCGATCACTGGCGTAGGCCATCTGCGCCGACAACCGCGAGCCCCCAAAAAAGCGATCGTACAGCGCCTCATTGATGGCGTTGGTAAACGGTTCTTTTGCCGCGATCATGCGGTCGATTTGAATTTTTAGGTCCGGGGTCGCGCCTGCAAAATATCCAAGCCACACCTCATAATTTTGAGGTGTCGGTGCGATTTTATGCTCGCCCATGGCCTCCAGGGCCTGCCGGCCTATGGCCATGCCCTTAGGCCCATACATGTCCGGAATTTGCGCAGTGATCACGCCGGAATCTCCTAGAGTGCTTTTTAGCCGATCAACAGGTAACGTTTGGTAAAGGCGATGAACGGCGGGCGTCCCCCCTTGCTTTCGGTAAGGGTGGTGTGGGGGTTGTCGCGGCGCGGTCGGTAGGGCAAGGGTAAACACATGCGGGGCCGATGAGCGCACACAAGGCCCCTTTGGAGGATGCCGCCATGACGATGACCGCCGACGCCCACGCCGCAGCCGCCCGCGATCCGATCGCCGAAATGCGCCGCATCCTTGATCGTCAGCGCGCCGCACATCTGCGCGATGGGCCCGCATCTCCCGCGCTGCGGAAGGATCGCCTCAATCGTTGCATCGGGCTTTTGGTGGATAATGCCGATGCGATCACCGAAGCGCTAAATGCCGACTTTGGCGCCCGTTCGCGCGAGATGTCGATGTTGACGGATGTTGCCGGATCGATCGGGCCACTGAAGTTTGCCCGCGACAAGCTGCATCAGTGGATGAAGCCGGAAAAGCGTGGCGTGGAGGCGCCGCTCAATCTGTTGGGCGCGCGCGCCGAGCTGCATTTTCAGGCGAAGGGCGTCGTCGGGGTGATCAGCCCTTGGAATTTCCCGATTCAGCTGACATTCGGCCCGCTAGCGGGCGTGCTGGCCGCGGGCAACCGCGCGATGATCAAGCCTTCTGAATTGACGCCCTACACCTCAACATTGCTGGCGAAAATGGTCGCCACGGCGTTTGAGGAAGAAGAGATCGCCGTTATCACCGGCGGGCCTGAGGTCGGGGCAGCGTTTTCGGGGCTGGCGTTTGATCATTTGATTTTCACCGGGGGCACATCGATCGGGCGTCATGTGATGCGGGCCGCGTCGGAAAATTTGGTGCCGGTGACGTTGGAGCTTGGCGGGAAAAGCCCTGTGATTATCGGGCGCAGCGCGGATCTCGAAAAGACGGCCGCGCGGATCATGGCCGGTAAGACTTTGAACGCGGGCCAGATTTGTCTGGCGCCCGATTATGTGCTCGCACCCAGCGAAAATGACGATGAGTTTGTCGCCGCCGCGACCGCCGCCGTCCAGGCGATGTATCCGACGCTGAAAGATAATCCCGATTACACAGCGATTATCAGCCAGCGCCATTATGATCGTCTGCAAGCGCATATCGCTGATGCGCGTGCCAAAGGCGCGCGGATCGTGCAGATCAATCCCGGCAACGAAGACTTCACCCAGCAGGAACACCGCCGCATTCCGCCGACCCTGATCCTCGATCCCACTGAGGACATGACGGTGATGCAGGATGAGATTTTCGGCCCGCTTCTACCGGTCAAAACCTATGCCAATATCAAACAGGCGATCGATTATGTGAATGCGCGCCCGCGCCCGCTTGGTCTTTATTATTTCGGCTCTGATCGCCACGAAGAGACGCAAGTGCTTGAGCGCACAATATCGGGCGGCGTCACTGTCAATGACGTGATCTTCCATGTTGCGCAGGAGGATTTGCCGTTTGGCGGGATCGGCCCGTCGGGAATGGGCGCTTATCACGGCCGCGAGGGCTTTCTGGAATTCAGTCATCGCAAGGCGATCTATACCCAGACAGGCAATGAACTGCTCAAGATCATGCGCCCGCCTTATGGCGATGTGTTCAAGAAGCAGATCGCAGGCCGGGTCAAACGCTGATCATTTATGCCTTCAGGCCGAAGCCGCCATCAATGGGAAAGCGCACCGACAAAACGCGCCCTTCGCTGGCGGCGTCGAGATCATCGATCAGGCGTTGGAAATAGGCCGATGCATCGCCCGATGATACAGCTGCCGCATGGCCGTAGCTGGTGCTCATCAGAAAGCCGGCCAGTTCGCGCGCGCTCCAGCGGTGATCAGCAAACAACTCAAACGTATCAACATCGCGATAGCAGCCTGCGGCCTCCAGCGTGTCGCCATAGGGGGCAAAATCGCTCAGGCGGCTGTCGACATGGGCGCGCGAGGTTTGCGCGTGGCGCTGCAGCACACGCTGCACGCTGGCTGCCGCGCCCGGCAATTGCACTGCGCCATAGTTAAAGACAAAAAATACCCCGCCCGGGCGCAGCCAATCGCCCGCGCGCCGAACGATTTGCTCCTGATCCATCCAATGCAGCGCCGATGCTGCAACCACCGCATCGGCGGGGCAATCGGGCCCCGGATACGCCTCTGCGCTGCTGATCAGCGTGTCGAGCCGCGCCACATGCGGCATCAGCTTGGCCATCGCTGCGTCCGGCTCCACCGCCACCACCCGCTCAAACCGGTTCAGCAGACACGTGGTGGCCTGGCCAGAACCGGCCCCCAATTCCACACACAAAGCCGCGCGAGGTTTGACCAGCGCCGACAACAGCGTAAACACCGCCTGCGGATATATCGGCCGGAAGCGCCAGTACAGGTCCGCCCAGGCGCCAAACGCCGGCGATCGGCTGCTTAGCCGAGAGGCCCCTTCGTTCATCAGCGCTGGTCCAATCGGGAAGCCCATCATGTGCCTTTAAGCAGGCTGTTTCCTGCGCGATCAGGAGATAAGCCATTCAACGCACACGCCAAGGGTGTGTGACTGGTGGATCGATCAACCGCTGCGCAAGCAGCATGCCCTTCAGCCGCGTGCAATAGTCATCCAGGCGTCTTCATCGATGATATCGACGCCCAAACGTTCGGCTTCGGCGCGTTTTGCGCCCGCATCGCGGCCGGCGATCACCAGATTGGTGCGCTTAGACACCGAACCCGCCACTTTCGCCCCCAGGGCGGTCGCCCGGGCCTTGGCTTCATCGCGGCTCATCTGTTCCAAGGTGCCCGTAAAGACGACGGTCTTTCCAGCGATGGGGCTATCCTGCGAGACGGCCTTTTCCGCGGCGATCTGCACGCCGCGGGGATTGGCGGCCGCGTCAAAAACCAGGCGGCTCAGCACCGCTTGATTGCGTGGTTCGGCGAAGAATGCGGCCAAACGCGCAGCCGCCACCGGGCCAACGCCGCTGATGGCGGAAAGCTCTTTGTAGGCTGGTTGTGGGGCCTGCTCCCGGGCGGCGGCGATCGTGCGCGGGAGGTTTGCGCCAAAGCGCGCCGCAAGCGCTGCCAAAACCGCCGGTTTCACGCCTTTGGGCGGGGCGATCGGTTGGAACACATGATCGCCCGCCGGCGCGGGCGCCAGCAGCGCCTTCAAGACGCTGTCGGTGACGCCTGGGGCGCTGGCCATGGCGCGATAGTCCGGACCTGGACGATCGCGCGCCGCCGCCGCCATCGCAGCCGCAAATACGGGCCAGGTTTCATAATGGCGCGCCAAAACGCCCGCAGTGGTTTCCCCGATGTCGCGCACGCCTAGCGCAAACAAAAACCGCGTCAGCCCGATCTGTCGGCGCGCCGCGATTGCGGCGAACAGATTGGCAAGGCTTTTTTCGCCATAGCCCTCGCGTGCGGCGATCTGGGCGGCGTGATCTTCCAGGCGGAAAATGTCGCCCGGTTCCTGCAGCAGGCCAATCTCGAAAAACTCTTCAATCTGCTTGTCGCCGAGGCCTTCGATATCCATCGCGCGCCGGCTTGCGAAATGCTTGAGATGTTCAATCCTTTGATAGGGGCATGCGAATTCTCCGCTGCAGCGGCGCACGCTGGTTTGCCCGCCGCCAGCGGCCTGTTCCGGTTCGACGGCGGTGTTCAGCGGGCAGGGGCAGGTGGAAGGAAATTGATAAGGCGATGCATCGGCAGGGCGCAAATCGAGGCGCACATCAACAATCTGCGGGATCACATCGCCCGCGCGCTGGATCACCACGGTATCGCCCGGGCGCAAGTCTCTGCCGCCGCGGATCGGCGCACCATCGGCGCCAACGCCTGCCACATAATCGGCATTGTGCAGCGTGGCGTTGGTCACCGTGACGCCGCCTACAAACACCGGCTTCAAGCGGGCAACCGGCGTCAGAGCGCCGGTGCGCCCGACCTGGATATCGATCGCATCCAGAATGGTTTCAGCCTGTTCGGCGGGGAATTTGTGCGCAATCGCCCAACGCGGACTGCGCGACACAAAACCAAGCCGGGCTTGCCAATCCAGGCGATCAACCTTGTAGACGACACCATCAATTTCAAACGGCAGGCGCGCGCGGCGGGCCCCAAATGCGCGATAGACGGAGAGGATATCGTCCACCGTCTCACACAGCGCCGCATCGGGCGTTACCGGCGCGCCAAAGTCTGCGATCGCGGCCATCGCCTGTGTTTGCGTGGCCCCAATCGGGGCGGACAGTTCGCCCCAGCCATGAGCGAAAAACCGCAGCGGGCGCGCCGCGGTGATGCTTGCGTCCAACTGGCGCAAACTGCCTGCGGCGGCATTGCGGGGGTTGACATAAGTCTGCTCGCCCGTGGCTTCCGCAGCCGCATTCATCGCGGCGAACGCGGCCGGCTCCATATAGACTTCGCCGCGTATTTCGAGGACTGCAAGTTCGGTTTTCAGGGTGTGCGGAATATCGGCGATTGTGCGGATATTGGCGGTGACATCTTCGCCTTCGCGCCCGTCGCCGCGGGTTGCGGCCTGAACCAGGCGCCCGCGCTCGTAACGC
>JBIKVO010000134.1:0-7466 GCA_044356795.1 Caulobacterales bacterium | reverse complement strand
GGCGATCGTGATGTAACGTGCAGGGCGCAGGCCGGCCCGTAGCTGATCATGTCATCTGCGCGCAATGCCGCAAAGACTGGATCATCCCCGCGCTTTGCCACAAACGAATCCGGTGTGCGGAAGGAGAAGTATTCCATCCGTACATGGCCATTTTCATCTTGACGGAAAGACCACAGACGCTGTCGGCTGATTGACCCATCGCCGCGTCGCCACTCCACATAGAGTGTGTTGTCGCCAATCTCCGGCGCTGACACCGATTGAAACACGCCATGTTGCACATCGATCCAATCGTAAGGATAACCAGGTGCGGGCGGGCGTTTCAGTGAATCGGGCGCAGCGGTGAATTGGTCTTGATTGTCGTAGGCGCCAATCAGCATCTGTGCCGCTGCGCGCGGCGTCAGTTCCTGCGCGTCGATGGATTGCGTGGCGCATGCCGCGATCAGGCACACCGTGCCGCAGATCATGATCGCGCGGATCATGGTGCGCCTGCCCCTGCCGCAAGGAGGATATCGCGCGCTGCGATTTCCGCCATTTCCATGGCGCCCTCCATGCCGGTGTGTGTCTGTGAGAGATGCTCGCCGGCGAAATGCAAACGGCCAGCCGCCCTTCCGACTTCCGATGCCCAGACGCGGGCTTCCCCTGGCCGATAGCCCATATAGGCGCCGCCGGCAAAAGCGTTGTCGCGCGTCCAGCGCTGGATGAAATGGAGGCGCAGTTTGCCCTCACTTGCAGGGCGCAGGCGGCGCAATTCTGTGCGCAGGCGCGCGCCGATCGCATCATCGGTTTGGCTTTGAAACGGGCCACATCCCGCGCCATTGATCCAAGCCAGCATCAAACCATTGGGTTGATGAGTGGTGCGCGACTTCAGGGCGAAGATGCGTTCAAAGGGACCATCCGTCCACATGTCAGCGCCGCCGCCATCCCTCTCCCAATAGCGGATCTCTGGCTCGAAGATGATTTGCACTATTTGTGTGTAGTCCATCGTGGTGACGGCGCGTCGCTGCATTCCTGAAAGCGGCGCCTTCACGGCTGGCATGAGACGTGCCAGGGCTGCAAACGGCAATGTGCACAACGCAAATGGTGCGCGCAAAAGTTGCATGGCGCCATTGCCGTGCGAAACGCCAACAATCACGCCCGTTTTGTCAGCCTCGATCATGGAGACAGGTGTTGCCAATTGCACAGTCCCCATCGGTAATGCGTGCGCCATCGCTTCGGGCAGTCGTTGACCGCCGTCGCGCACATAGGTGACGGCGCCAGCGGCGGCGTCGGCACGGAATAGCGCCGCTGAGCGTAACAAATTGATCATAGAATAGGTGGCGAGGCGGTTGGCGTTTGCTCCGTGATCAATCAAACGTCGCGCTGCGGCGGAAAAACCCTTTGCGCGCAAAAATGCATCCACAGAGATGTCGCGTTCGGCCAGGGCTGCAGATCGCCAAGCATCAAAATCGGCAAGCGGCGCCTCTTGGCCAACCATGCGCGGTAAAATCGAACTGGGCGAGAACGTTTTATACGCATCAGGAAAGGGGTTTTGCGCTGCCCGAGCCCAATCGGCAGGGGAAATCAGGGCGCCGCCGATGTGAAGGGCGGACGGGGCGGGGCGGTCGGTGTCGGCCACCAGCGCGACGTTCAGCGCGGCCGCTATGGCCTTAATCCGGGTATAGCTGGCGCCGATTTGCACGCCGCCCGCATTGGGCTGATCGGGCAGATGGTATAGTGTCTGCAACCGGCCGCCGACACGCGGCAGGGCCTCCAGCACCAACACGCGCATGCCCTGCGCAGTAAGCGCATGCGCGGCTGCAAGGCCAGAGAGCCCGGCGCCGAGGATGATCACATCGGCATCGGGCCGCGACTGCGCGCGCGCCTGGGCAGCCATTGCAAATCCTGCAAGGCCCAGCGAAACGGCGCGTCGGGTGTGTTTCCGCTGTGCGGCGACCATGCATGCCTCCCGATCAAGTTTTCAGGCCATGATTAACGGCCGATCTTGCCTGTGTGGCAAGCCCCGGGGCGTGTTTGCCGCGATCCGATCAAACATCGTAATCGAATGTCCGCCCGGCATCATCGAGGACCGTCCAACCGTTTGCCGTGGGCTCAAGATAAGATGGGCCAATTGGTGCTTTGCAGGCGCCGCCGGGAATGTCGAGCACATAAGTGGGTTGGCACAAGCCCGACGCGCGGGCATGCAGCGCGCGCATCAGCGCTTGGCCAGTTTCGATTGAAGTGCGGAAATGGCCGGTGCCCTCTGCGGCATCAAGATGATGCAGATAATAGGGTTTCACGCGATGCTCGACGAAGGCGCGCATCAATGCGTCCAGTGTTTCAACATGATCGTTCACACCGCGCAGAAGCACCGTTTGGCTGACGAGAGCAACGCCGCCATCACTCAAGCGCGCGAGAGCGGCTTTGCCAGCGGGGGTAAATTCGCGCGGATGATTGGCGTGCAACGCCACCCAAACCGCTTTGTCGCCTGTGCGCAGTGCATCGACAAAATCCGGCGTCACCCGCAACGGGTCCACCAGCGGCACACGCGTATGCCAGCGCACAACTTTGACATGATCAATCTCGCCCAGTTTGTGCATCAGCGTGCGCACGCGGCGCGCCGACAATACAAAGGGATCACCGCCAGTGAGAATGACTTCCCAAATGCGCGAATCGGCTGAGATATAGGCCATCGCCTCGTCAAGCGCGGCATCGCTCAGCGCGCCATCGCCCTCAGGGCCCACCATGTCGCGGCGAAAACAAAATCGACAATAGACCGGACACACATGCACAATCTTCAACAACACGCGATCAGGATAGCGATGCACAAGCCCCTTGCGCGGTGAGTGCGCAAAATCGCCGATCGGATCGGCGTTTTCGTTTGGCGCCGTCAGCAATTCGCGCGCATCGGGCAGAAATTGCGCAGCGAGCGGATCGTTTGGATCATTGGCGTCAATCAACGCATCCATGGAAGGCGTAATCGCGACCGCATAGCGCGCCGCCACCATCGCCAGGGCGTCATGTTTGGGATGCGTGGTCACGACAGCCCGACCAGTGCGCGGGCGAAGTTATCGGCGTCGAACGGCTGCAAATCTTCCGCACTTTCACCAAGACCAATGAAATGAATGGGGATGGCGTGTTTCTCCGCGATCGCGACAAGAACGCCGCCCTTTGCAGTCCCGTCCAGCTTGGTCATCACCATCCCGGTGACATTGGCGGTTGTGCGGAACGCCTCCATTTGATGCAGCGCGTTTTGCCCAACTGTTGCATCCAAGACCAGAAGGGTTTCGTGCGGGGCATACTCATCCAATTTGCCGATCGCGCGCACGATTTTTGAAAGCTCGGCCATCAGTTCGGTGCGATTTTGCAAACGCCCGGCGGTGTCAATAAGCACAACATCGGCGCCGGTTTGTTGGCCCAATTGCACGGCCTCAAACGCCACGCCCGCCGCATCGCTGCCCTGGGCCTTGGCCACGATGCATGCGCCGGATCGATCCGCCCAAATCTTCAATTGCTCAATCGCTGCGGCGCGAAACGTATCAGCCGCGCCGACAACGACAGTCGCGCCAGCTTGGCTCAACAAATAACACAGCTTGCCGATGGTTGTGGTTTTTCCGCTGCCATTGACGCCAACAACCAGCACGATGCGCGGCCGTTGGCCCTGCGTGAGATCAAGATGCACCTCGCGCGGCTTCACGATGGCGGCGATCTCGGTGGCTAACGCCGCTTTGATCTCATCGTCGGAAACGTCCCTATTGAAGCGATCTTTTGCAATAGCGGCGGTGATTTTCGCCGCCGCGCTGGCGCCCATGTCGGAGCGAATCAACAACTCTTCCAGTTCATCGAGCGTGGCCTGATCGAGCGTTTTTTTGACGAAAACGCCGCTGATGCCTTCGGTGAGTTTGGAGGATGATTTTGCAAGCCCGGAAAACAAGCGGCCAATCAGGCCGGGTGTTTTTTCCGCAGCGATTGCAGGCGTCGGTGATGCAGGCGGCGCCTCCTGCGCCATTGCGGGTGGCAGCGCATCGCTGTGGGCGTCCGTCTGCGGCGCCTCCGCGACAGGAGGCTTATCTTTTTTCTTGAAAAAACCCCAAACCATTCGGCCTGTCCTTAAAGGGCTGCGCCAATCAGGCGCGCACCGTCATGGCCATTGATGCGCACCTGCGCCCGCGCACCAACGCGTCCGCCGATGATGGTCATTGGCGTGAAATCATCCAACCGCGCACTGCCATCCTCCTCGACAAGCGCGGTCGTTTGTCGCCCTACATGCGCGCCCAAATGCAGCGCCAGGCGTTCGGCGGCTTTTTCGCGCAGGCGCGCCGCGCGCGCTTTGATCACGGCGCGATCCAGTTGCGGCATGCGCGCAGCCGGTGTGCCGACGCGCGGGCTGAACGGAAATACATGCACAAATGCCAGTTGCGCATCATCGATGAAACGCAACATTGCTGTGAAGTGTTCTTCATCTTCGGTGGGGAAGCCTGCGATGAGATCGGCGCCCAGTGCAATTTCCGGCCGTGCAGTCTTCAGGCGTGCAATCAGATCCAAAGCCTGTTGCGTGGAATGGCGCCGCTTCATGCGCTTCAAAATCAAATCGTGCCCGTGCTGCAGCGACACATGCAGATAAGGGGCGACGCGCGGATGCGATGTCACCAACTCTAACAATGTCTCATCCATCTCGATCGCATCGATCGATGACAGACGCAGCATAGGCAAATCCGGTACAAGCTTTAAAATCCGCGCCACCAGATTTCCCAGCGGCGGCGCGCCGGGTAAATCCGCACCCCAACTCGTCAGGTCGACGCCCGTCAACACCACTTCGGGCGCGCCGTTCGCAACGACACGCGCGACATGCTCCACCACCGCGCCTGCCGGAATCGAGCGTGCAGGGCCGCGGCCAAAAGGAATGATGCAAAAGGTGCAGCTGTGATCGCAGCCATTTTGTACTTCGAGATAAACGCGCGTGCGCGCCTTGAAGCCATCAATGAGGTGCGGCGCGGCTTCGCGTATGCTCATGATGTCGGCTACTTGCACGCGCGCGGGCGCGGCATAGCTGTCTGGCTTCAGCTTCTCAGCGTTGCCCAGCACCTGATCCACTTCGGGCATCGCTGCAAACATCGTCGGATCAATTTGCGCCGCACAGCCGGTGACGATGATCCGCGCGTCAGGCCGCTCGCGGCGGGCACGGCGGATGGTTTGGCGCGCCTGACGCACCGCCTCATTGGTGACGGCGCAGGTATTGATAATCACTGCCTCCCCCAGCCCCGCATCATCGACAACGCCAGCCATGGCTTCGCTTTCGTAGGCGTTCAAACGGCAGCCAAGCGTGACGATCTCAACCCCGCGCCGGTCCGGCGGCGGGGGCGCTGTTTCAGCGGAGGTGTGGTCAGACGGAGGTGGGGCGGCGCTCATGCTTGTGTCAGGTGCGCAGTCGCGCGCGCCGCGTCAAGTCGCAGACGCGTGGCTGTGCGGGCGCTGCAGCACCCAAACGTCCTGCGCGATGATCGCGGCGGGTCCTTCTTCATGATGGGCGCGAATAATCAGATCGGCTTTTGCAGCAAAGGCATTCATTGCGGCGACAGGTGTGTAAGCGGCGAAGGTGCGGCTTCCCTGGCGCGCGCCAGTGAGTGCGACATGCAGTCCGGCAGCGAACTGGGCGGCTTTTTCGGGCGGCAGCGAACGGGCATGGCGGGCGCCGTGGGTGGTCAGGATGGCCAGTCCCCCGGGCTTCAGGATGCGCCTGAGATCCATGATCCAGGCCAGGGCATATGGTGCATCGAGGTGGGTGAGAATCGAGACGCCATAGACGGCGTCGAATGTGTTTTCGGGGTAGGGCGCGGGGGGCGCTGGCGCACTCAGGGCCAGGCTTGCCGCCGGGGCGTAGGCGCGGGCGGCGGCGATGCAGGCGGGGTTGGGGTCGCACCCGTCCAGCATAACCGCAGGGCCGAGAGCGGCCGCAATCGGGCGCAGGATGCGGCCAGGGCCGCAGCCCCACTCCAGAACGCGGCCCACGCCGTGCTGGGCGTGAACCCGCATCACCGCGGCGAGCGCATCGGCGTGCTTGGCCCCGCTCTCCAGCCACCAGTCATAGCGGGCATAGCCCTGAACCTCGAACACCAGCGGCGCGGGCGGAAAGGTAATCTCAGGGTGGGCTCTAACCTGCGCCGCATTGATCGCTGCAGCCTGTTGCGCCGTCCACAGCGCATAAAGCCAATCTGCAAGGCCGAGGCAGCCGACTGCGCGAAGCGCTGAAATCAATTGGGATTTCTTGAACAGTTTCAGTCCGCTGTTTCGCGCGGGCCGGCGCGCTCCGCAATGCGGGCCGACTTGCCGCGGCGCTCGCGCAGATAGTACAGCTTGGCGCGGCGGACACGGCCGCGACGCACCACTTCGATCGCGTCCACCGACGGAGAGTATAGCGGGAACACCCGCTCCACGCCTTCGCCGAAGCTGATTTTGCGAACAGTATAGTTGGCGTTCAGGCCGCCGCCCGAGCGCGCAATGCACACGCCTTCATAGGCCTGGATACGTTCTTTATCGCCTTCCTTGATCTTCACCATCACCTTGAGGGTGTCGCCCGGCTGGAATTCGGGGATTTTCTTGCCCGTGGAGAGACGGGCGACCTCTTCTTTTTCGAGCGTCTGGATCAAGTTCATCGGCGCACACTGGACAGCGGGAACGGCGCATCGAGACTGCGACGTGCGCCGTCTCCTTGGATTGGAAACTGCGAGAAGGGGCCGCGAATAGCCGAAACGATGACGCCATGCAAGGCCAAAGGCGGGCGCGGCGGGTCGGCATTTCAGACGCCGCCTTGCTCGGGCGGGGGAAGCGGGGCCACATCCTGCGCCCTAAGCCGGCGCGACCTCCAGGCAAAAGTCCCCATCAGCGCCATCAGCGCCAAGCACAACACATAAGGCGTTTCATGGCCGGCGGCGTCATAAAGCCAGCCGCCCGCCAGCGGGGAGATCACAAATCCCGCGCCGCTTACCCCCACGATCAGGCCCGCCACCGCGCCTTGCTCGTCCGGGCGCACCGCCAAGGAGGCCCCGCCGGTAAAGCCCGGACGCGCCAATCCAAAGCCAAGCCCTTGGATCAACTGTGAAAACAGCAAGACGCCCAGATTGATCGCCAAAATCTGGATCACGATTCCCGCCACGATCAGGCCGCAGCCGATCATCATGAGGCCTCGCGGCGTTAACTTCAGCCGTGGCAGCAGCACGGTTTGCGCCGCCAGCACCGCCAATGCGCCGACCATGAAGGCGGCCCCTGTCGGCTCGACCGCTTGCGCGGCGCTGAGATTGAGGCGGTCCATCACGAAGAAGCCGAAGGTCTGGGCGATGATCGCGGTGACCGCCGAAAGCCCCAGCCCAAACAGCAAATGCCCCGACACCCGTGGATCGCGAGCCAGTTTCAGCGCCTCGCGGTAGCCTTCCCGGCGTTGCGGGCGGGCCTGGGCTGGCGGTCCCTCCGGCAGAAAGCGCAGCACCACCCAG
>JBIKVO010000133.1:0-7517 GCA_044356795.1 Caulobacterales bacterium | reverse complement strand
AAACATAATGCGGCGCGCCGATGCGATCCGCAACGCGGCGCGCGTCGTGAATATCTTGACCCGCGCAACAGGCGCCCTTTTTGGAAATCGCCACGCCATGATCATACAGCTGCAGCGTGACGCCGATGACATCATATCCTTCGCGCGCGAGCAGCGCCGCCACGACGGAACTATCCACCCCGCCGCTCATCGCCACCACGACGCGCGTTTCGGCTGGCAGCTTGGCAAAGCCCAAGGAGTTCACGGCAGGCGCGGCATCAGCGGGGCGCCCAGAGATCAATGTCGCAACCATGGTTTCCTTCCTTCGGGGTCAAGGCCCGGAGCAAGACGATAGCGCTTATGATGACCGAGCCGCGCTTTTACCGCAAGAAATTGATCAGGCTGAGCTCAGACAATTGGGCAAACACCCGCCCGGCCGCCTGATACTGCGTCTGCACCGCAGCGATCCGCATGGCGATCTCGGCGACATCGGCGTCGGCGGCCTCGCCCAGTTGCGCCTCCATAAAATCGATCCGCTCGGAGATCCGCGTACGCTCCGCCTCGATGCGGCTTTGCAAGGCGCCGTTGCGGGCCTGCGCGCCGATAAACTCCGACAAGCCCTTGTCGATCTGCTCAACCCAGGCGCCCAGACGGGCGCGCTGGGACGACGTCAAGGGGCTATCGAAACTGCCGCCGTTGGCGGAAAATGCAGCTTGCATATCCCGCATCACCACCAGTGTCTGGCGCGCAAACTCGGCCGCCTGCTCGGCGACAGGCGTCGATGTGCCGTCGCCAATATCCATCACCATCTCGCGCTGGGACGATGTGAACACATCGACGTCGCCAGGCAGCCTGACCAATTCATCGAGGCTGCCCACGCGAATTGTCGGCTCATCGGTGCGTTCGCCTGAAAACAAATATTGTCCGCCAAATGTCTGGTTCAGCGCGCTTTGCACGAGGCGAAACGCGGTTTCCAATTCCACCGGCGTAAAACGTCCATCATCTTTTGTGATGGCTTCCAAAGTCGATTGTCGCAGCGCCTTGACGCCCTCTGTCGCCTTCTCCAACGCAAATCCCTGCACGCCCAAACGCGTTTCAGCACGGTCAGCGTTATTCAGACGCCCCTCAAGGCGCTGTATCTCAGCACGTGCCGAAAGGATCTGGCGATTGTTGTCACCGAAGCCTTTCAGGTCAGTGGCCTTAAAGCCGGTGGCGGTCTGGCGCTGCAAATCATACAGCGTGCGCGACAATCCGGAGATGTCGTTGCGCGCAAGCTCCGCTGCGAGAAATGTCGGTACAACCTTGATCATTACGTTCACCGAATCGCCAACAATGTTTGCCACATTTCGTTTGCCGCCTGGATCACGCGCGCCGCCGCCGCATACGCTTGCTGATACGCATTCATCCGAATGACTTCATCATCAATCGACACGCCTTCGACCGAAGCACGCCGCTCAACCGCCACCTTCTTGATCGCTTCCGCTCCTTGCACCTGTCGCTCAGACAGCACCGCGAGGCGCCCCGCTTCAGCGCCCAATCGCGTCGTGAAGGACCCCATCGTGGCGCGATGTGCGCCAATTTCACCAGCCTGTGGAAAGGTCGTCTGCCTGTTGCGCACGTCCGCCAGTCTTGCAGCGCCACGCCCATCGCCTGCTTCAATCACCCGCGCGCCCACATCCCGCATGAGATCGGGGCCAGCCACTGCAAGCCGACGCGGATCCCCGGTAATTTCGGGATTTATCCCCAACGCCATGGCGCGGCGCACGTTATCGCCTGGCGCCAATCCGAAGATATTCGACATGCTGGCGCCGGTCCCGCTGCGCGATGTCACATCCGAAATGATCGCCACACTGTAGCCCGCCGCCGCAATCAAACTCATCTGGCCATTGGCGTCCATCGACACGCCGCCATACGGCGCAAACCCCGTACCTGGCGCATTCAGGGCCGCGCGCATGTCGCCCCACGTCGCTCCAGTGACAGTCACCGTCCGTTCGGCAACGATGCGGCCAGATGCATCTTTGGCCTGCAAGGTCATGGCGCCGCCCGGCGCTAGACCGTGGGCATCGCTATCACGGAAACCCGTTTGATTCAGCGACGGCATGTCACGCCGCACCAACTCATTGAGACCAAAGAAGTGCGCAAACCCGCGCCCCGCACGCGCACTTTCACGGCCGTCTACTTCGCCAAACACAATGCCGGAACCGGGAGGCGCCATCAAACGCAGCACACCGTCCGTCATGCTGGCGGTCACGCCCAATCCGCCCAATTGATTGTTGATGGCGGTGACCACGTCATCAAGGGCGCCGCCCATCGGCCCCAGGACGTCCGGCGGCGTTGGCGTTGTGCGCAATTGCGTTTGCCCATTGTCAAAATCCAACGTCAGACGCGCCTGCAGCGTCCCCGTATTTGACACAATCGCAATGACAGCAGCCCCGGTAAAGTGATGAGCGTCCGCGCCGATCAAGCCTGTGCGCCGTCCCTCCACTGTCTGCGGCGGTGGTACGCTGGCCTGCACGCTGTGCAAGCGGTTGAATTCATCAGCCAAAGTGTCGGCCAGCGCACCGAGCCCCTCGGCAATGCCTGGGATCAGGCGATCGCGCGCAATCATCAGCCCAGCAATCTCGCCATTGCGAATATGTGGATCAAGCGGATAGTTCTCACCGCTCACCGCTTGCGCCGTGATCGAACCAACGGTGGAAAAGCCGCCGCTTGACGGTTCATAACGCACCTGGGCACGATCAACGCCAATCAAGGGAAAGCCGGAATGCGTGCGGATTTCCACTTTACCATCAGGCTTTTCGGTAATGCGCAGATCAATCAGGTTTGACAATTCGTCGATCATGGCGCCGCGGATGTTTTCCGCCCCGGTTGCATCACCGCCGGCGCCGCGCGCAAGCGCCACATCAATGTTGAGCGCATGGATCGAGGCCAATAATTCGTCCATGCGGCCGACGGAATCAGACACTCGCTGATCCGCCTCAAGCCGCAAGGCCTCAAGGCCTTCGCTAATTCGGCGAAATTCTTCAAACACGCCGGCTATGGCTGCGACCGCTTCACGTCGCGCCACCGGCGATGATGGATCCGCTGCCGCATTGGAAAACGCCGCATAGCCCGCATCCACAACACCAAACATTGAACTCGACGAGTTGGGATCGCCGAACATCGCCTGCATTCGATCCATTAGACTTGCGCGCGCCGCAGACGCCGCCGAAGCCGCAGACGCTGTATGGACGGTTGCAGCCAGAAATCGGTCCGCTGCACGGGTGACCGACTCGACCAGCACACCGCCGCCGCGCCCGCCAACCTCCTGCGCCGCCTGGTTCACCTGCGTTCGGACATAACCTGGCGTGTTCGCGTTGGCGATATTCTGGGATGCAATGGCAAGCCCAGTTTGGGCAGCGCGCAATCCGCTCACGCCGCTATTGATGGTCGAGGAGAAGCTCATCGCGCGCCCCCGCGCGGCGAAAATTGCCCGGCGCGCGGCAAATTCTGCCGGTCAAGACAGGGGCCAATGATCGCGGTCTTCATTGCTTTCTCCATGCCGCACAAGGATTTGCAGCCAGACCTGCACGGAGCACAACGCTGTCTATGCACGGCCAGCGTAAACGAAGTCGCAATACCGGCGCCAAGCGCGGGGAAATTTTGCACGTCCACCAACTGGAACACCACCGTCGGCGCAGACGGCGCCACCATCGCAAGCACAAGGTCGAAGCTGCCGGGCAAGGGGCAAAAAATTCCCATCACCGCGTGCGCCCAGAGTCCGCGTCTTGTCGTATTTTCCATGACTCACAAGGCTTTTCCAGGTGCGCGCCACTCTGGCGCCAGCTTTGCTTTACCATAACGCCCGCCTAGCAATGGCGACGGCTTGGAGGACATGACGATGCAGATTGTGCGACCATCTGCGATATTGGAGGTGATGCCGCGTGACCCCGGCCGTGCGGGCGATGTGACTGACGATCCGGCGGCTTTCAACGACGCCCTCGCGCGCACAAAGCCTGACGCCGTCGAGCCCCATGAGGACCACCAGGACAAACCGCGCCAGCCAGACGCCGCAGATCCACTCTTTGCCGCCTGGGCATCGGTCACGGCCTCCTTGCCGCCGATAACGGCCCCCGTGGCGACTACGCCGGATGCCGCAACAATTCCGGCCGCTGCGCCTGAAACGGCGTCAGCCGTCGAGCCAGTCTCTCCCCAAAAGATTGACGCACCCGCGCCATTGGCAAGCGATACGCCAACTCTGCCAACGCAGGCGACGCACGCCCTTGCAGCCTCACAAGCCGAAACGGAACCGCGCAGCGTAACAACGCCCGCAGCAAAGGCGCATGATCCCTTGCCTTCGACGCTGCAAGTCGCGATGCAAAAATCATCAATGGATGCCAGAGCACTAACGCCGCCTGAAGCGCAGTATGCGTCAGCGACCACATCCCTATCGCCCGATGTCCGGCCGCAAGAAGCCGTCGCGCAACAGCCGACAACCCACCCATCGATTGCACCCGGCTGGACGGCCCCGACAGCCGCCGCCACGTCCCGCTCCGATCGACCTGCAAAAACAAGCGCAGACAGTCCAGGAAATCCCGTCGCCGCAAAGCAGGGTGACGCGCCGCGTGACGCCATCCGGCTCGCCATCAACGCAGCCACAGCCACGATCGTAAGCTCCGAAACCACCGAACCGACCGGCCAGACAAACGCTGTGCCGATCAACATGTCGCCGGCCTCTGACTATCTCGCGCCAAACAAAGCCAAAGCGGCGCCGCAAGCAACGGCTGCCGCGACCGCTGCACGCCAAAATCCCAACGCGAAATCAGCCAGCACAGGAAACGCGGACACAACATCCACCGCACAAACCGTCATACGCAAAGCGGATGCGCTGTCTGCCGTCACATCCCTCGCGCCGCAGATTTCCATGCTCTTGCCGACGCTCTCGGACGAAATCAGCCCACAAACTTTCCCATCATCGCCATCATCGACGCCCACTTTGTCGCCGGCATTCTCTGGTGCGAACGCACACACGATCAGCCAAGCCGCGCAGGCCGCATCCACCCTTCCCGGCGGGCCAGCCCGCACGCTCTCGGCGCACCAGCAGCTTGCGCAACAGATCGTCCGACAAGTCAGCGATCAGGGCGCCAGATTTACCATGCGCCTTGATCCGCCGGCCCTTGGCCGCGTCGATGTGCGTTTGCACGTTGGACATGATCGCAGCGTCAGCGCACTGATCAGCGCTGAGCAACCCGCAACACTGACGGAATTGGCCCGCGCCTCGCGCGAACTTGAACGCCTGCTCGAGCAGGCGGGATTAGCAGTCGCCAATGACGGCCTGCAATTTTCGCTGCGTCAAGACGGCGGCGCTACAGGCGATCAAGGCGGCCAGGATTTCGCCGCAGCACCTTTGCCGCAAAACGATACTGCCCAAACCGAACGCGCGTCGACCGACATGACCAAGGCCGCGCATGTTCGCCCATTTGGCATGGAAACCTGGCGCGTCGGCCGCGTCGATCTTGTTGCGTAGGGAATTCCCATGACCATGAACATTCTTGCAGCGCAAAATCAGGCATCGACCAATGGGCAAGCGCGAACGCAATTGTCGGACAATTTCGACACCTTTTTGAAATTGCTTACCGCGCAATTGGCCAATCAGGATCCCATGGATCCGATGGACTCAAACAAGTTCACCGAGCAATTGGTCGCTTACAGCCAGGTTGAGCAACAGATCCGCACCAATGAGCAACTCGACAGCCTGATTTCACAAACCCGTGCATCGGTCGGCGCATCCGCCGTCACCTATCTCGGAAAACGCGCCCTGATCGACAGCGATCGCGCCACCGTGACGGACTCGGGCGCGCAATGGTCCTACGCTTTCAATCAACCGGCTGAACGGGCTCGGCTTGTGGTACGCGACAGCGCCGGGCGTGAAGTTTTTTCCACATCCGGAAACACTGGCGCAGGCGAAAAGAGTTTTACCTGGGACGGCATCGACAGCAGCGGGCGGCGCGTCGCGCCGGGGGTGTATCGCTTGTCGATTCAGGCCGTGGACGCCAACGGCAACCCCACGCCAGCCCGCATCAGCACCGAAGAAACAGTGCTTGGCGTCGGTTTCAACAATAGCGGCGTAACGCTGCGCACTGCCAGCGGCGAACAAAACTTCACCGCCATTCGCAGCATCCGCGACTAACGCACAATCGATCAGGAGCAGAACCGATGAGCATTTACACCGCCATGCGCGCCGGAGTGTCCGGACTGTCTGCAAACGCCAGCGCACTCGCTGCAATCTCCGACAATGTCGCCAACATCAACACCACCGCATTCAAGCGCACCATCAATGACTTCTCGGCAATGATTAATGGTCGCGGCAGCGGTGCGAGTTACTCTGCGGGCGGCGTCTTGGCCAATGTTCGCCGCGCGATTGATTTGCAAGGCTCTCTTGAGCAAGGCCGCGGCGCCACCGACTTCGCCATTCAAGGTCGCGGCTTTTTCATCGTTTCTTCGACGCCAAATCGCTTGGTCGAAGGCGCTGAAGCCCTGTTCACGCGCTCGGGCGCCTTTGCCGTTGATTCGGAGGGCTATATGCGCAACGCCACATCAATGTTTCTGCAGGGTTGGCCGATCAGCACGGACGGCCGCGTGAGTTCAAGCCCCACCAGCCTGTCGGTGTTGCAACCGGTCAATCTGGCCAATACCGGTGGCGCCGCCGAACCCACGACACGCACTGTTTTCAACGCCAATCTCAACTCAGCGGGCGCTCTGCACGATCTCGTCGCCACGCCCTACACTGCAGGCGATATGGCCACAAGCGTCATAGAACCGCACTTTGAAACCACGATCGAGATCTTCGACAGCCTCGGCAAAGCAAATACGCTTGCGGTCGGATTTTTGCGCGTCGGCGTGAATACGTGGCAGGTGGAAGCCTATTCGCGACCGGCGGCAGCCGTTACGGCGCCAGGCGGTCTGGTCGCAGATGGCGCGTTGACTTTCGATTCAAGCGGTAAAGTCGACGCGATTACCGGGTCAATCAGCGCCCCTTTCACGATCACATGGGATGCCGCACAATCCGGCGCAGCCCCGCAAGCGATGCAAGTCGCGCTGCGCGAGGGCCTTACGCAATTTGCGATCGGCTTTGGCGTCAATTCGGTTGTGACAGACGGCGCCCCCCCTGGCGACCTTGTCGGCGTTACACTGGAAGAGAATGGCGTTTTGAATGCACAATATTCAAACGGACGCTCGCGCCCGATTTATCAGATCCCGGTCGCGACATTCCTGAACGCCAATGGCATGCAGTCCGAAATGAACGGGGCCTATCGCCAGACCTTGGAGAGTGGCGCCTACACGATCAATCCAGCAGGCGCCGGTGGCGCAGGGCGAATCAATGCCGGCGTGTTGGAATCCTCCAACGTCGATCTCGGCAGTGAATTCACAAACATGATTCAGACGCAACGGGCCTATTCAGCCTCATCGCGCATTATCACCACGGCCGATGAAATGCTTGAAGAGTTGATCAGAATTAAGAGATAGTCTCGACATCGTAACGAAGCGCTAACGTCTTG
>JBIKVO010000132.1:0-7529 GCA_044356795.1 Caulobacterales bacterium | reverse complement strand
GAAAGCCCGCGCGCTGTTGGATTACGACTCAAAGCCAACCGGACTCGTTGTTGCGCCGGTTCTGTCGCTGTATGCGCAGGGCGATGCGCAGGTTTCGCCGCGCCTGCAGGAGAGCTTGGCTGCGACCTTTGCAGCGGCGCAACGCGCAGATGGGCTTGTACAGATCGGCTTGCGCTCGGACGATCACTCCAATCTGCCCGGCGATGTTGTGGCGGCTGCGCTGACCGCTCTAGATGCGTGGGTCGACAGCGGCGCCAAACCCAGTGCGGCGGTGCTGAAAGGGCTGTGCGCGCAACAGTCCCAATCGTGTGCATCGTTGCCGTGACCCAGCGCGGTGGGCCGGGCGCATCGCTCAGTCTTTGAAGATGGACACTTCCGCCGCCGCGTCAGATGTGCGGCGCGCGCGATACATGCCTGTCGTGTTGAAACTGAATACGACCTCGCGCCGCGGGCCGATGACGATGACGCCGCCATCACCGCCCATCGCGGTTAAGTCTGTCTGCACGACCTGATCGGCAGCTTGCTGCGCAGACATGCCTTTCAGCTCGATCAACGCGCAAATGCTGCGTGCGACGGAGAGGCGGATGAAGTACTCGCCCGCTCCCGTCGCCGATATGGCGCACACTTGGTTCATGGCGTATGTGCCAGCCCCGATGATCGGTGAATCGCCCACTCGGCCGAAGCGTTTGGCGGTCATGCCGCCGGTGGAGGTGCCGGCCGCGTAATTGCCTTGGGTGTCGACCGCGACCACGCCAATGGTGCCGCGCTTGTTCAGTTCGTCCGGCGTGTTAGATGGGATCGTCGGCGCCGCCTCGCGCGGCGCACCCGGCGGGCGCGCGGGGATCGGCAAGCCGCGCTCTGTCAAGCGCTTCTCTAGCTGGCGCCAGCGATGTTCGGTGAAAAAGAAGGCGGGCTCGACTTGCTCAAGCCCCGCTTCGGCGGCGAATTGGTCGGCGCCGGCGCCGCTTAGAAGAACGTGGCCGGACTGCTCCATCACCTTACGCGCCGCAGAGATCGGATGGCGCGTGCGCGTCAAACCGGCGACGGCGCCGGCGGCGCGTGTGCGGCCGTCCATGATGGAAGCGTCGAGTTCGTTGCGGCCGTTCGCTGTAAACACGGCGCCGCGGCCCGCGTTAAACAGCGGCTCGTCTTCGAGGATCTTGGCTGTCGCTTCCACGGCGTCCAGCGCTGCGCCGCCGCCTTCCAACACAGCCGCACCGGCATCGAGCGCTGTGGTCAGCGCTGTGCGGTACTTCGTCTCCATCTCTGCCGGCATTTGTCCGCGCTCGATCACACCGGCGCCGCCATGGATGGCGATCGACCATGCCGGCTGCTTCGGCGCGGTTTTCTGCGTTTGCTGCGCCTGACACCCCGTCAACGCGAGAACACAGACGATCAAACCGAGACGAACCATCACGAGGTGGGCCTTTCAATCACGCGGCCAAACAACAAGGAGGCGGCGAAGTCCGCCATCAATCCATTATCGTGACCGACGCCAGGCGCATACTCCCGACGCCAGCCAAATGGCACGCCCGCCGCGCGCGCCGCGGCCGCCGCTTCAGCAAAGTATAATTCACCGCGCGCCAATCGGTGTGGTCCTTGCGCCATGGCGCCGGGTTCGCGGTTGAGCGAGGGATGTTGCGGATCGTTGTCGGCCGTTCCGAGCAAGACGATGATGTCGCGGCGCAAAAACGCGTTCAGCTGTTCGCGGCTGACGGGTGCAGTGTTGAGGCCATAGGGCCAATCGATGTCGGTGCGCGGGCGGCTGTACCAGCCGGCATTGGCGACGATCACGCGATCAGCTGACGGGGGCGGCGCAAACATCATCAGGCGATGGACGAACTGAGCGCCGGCCGAATGGCCGTAAAGATGCATCTGCGCGGTGCGCATGTTTTCGCGTTGGCGGAGAGCCTGAAACATCGGCTCGATAGCGCTGAACGTCCATATCGCCGGCGTCGTCGTGCGCCCATTTTCGTCAAGCACGCGGCCGAGATTGTACGATCGCGCGCCCGGAAAGGATGCGGCGGAAAATTCCGGGCAGACGATCAGCACGCCCCACGCCTCGGCGAGCGGAATCCATTCGCGCAGATACCGGTCGGCGTCGCGGCCTACACCATGAAACACAAACAGGATCGGCGCGCTCGGCCCGGCGGCGGCGGGTCGATAACTCCAAACTCGAACTTCGGGGCCTGCCCAGTCCTGAAAGACGAAAGTGCGCACCGCCCCAGTCTGAACCACGCCGCCGCCGCCCGATTGGGGCCGGAAGTCGTCGGCCGCGATCGGTCCCGTGGCGCAGGCGCCCAGCGTGGCCGCAATGAGAAGCGCCAGTCCAAAGCGAAGGAGGGTGTGCATGGCGGTGATGTCCTATCGCGGCATTGCCGGCGCTGGTGCGATGTGGTGCTCCGGCGACAAAGCCAGCACGGCGTCCATATATGCCTCAGCACTCAAGCGGGCGATTCGTCTCACCTCAACGGGGTCGGTGTCATCGGCGGCTTCGTAGGTGACGCCGCTGACGCCGAAGCGCAGCCTGGACCAGGTTTTTGCGTTTGGCTGCTTGGCGTCATGGGCGCGGCTGATCGGAGGGGCTGCGTCGCCGGCGCGGTCTTTCCAGCGCGCAAACCAATCCTCCGTCAAGCCGCTTGGGTAGAGCGGATCTTCGGCGGGTTGAGCATAAATTACGTCGCGTCGGGTGGCATGGAAATCGATCAAGCCGATGAGAGGGCGGCTGCGCGCGACATGGTCGATCGCCCTCGCGGCGGCGCGTGTCTCCGGTTGCGTGAACGGCCCCCAATCGCGGTTGAGGTCGATGCCGGCGGTGTTGGTGCGCCAATGCCCGCGCGCCAGTCCGTCTGGGTTCAACATCGGAAGTGCGAGGATCGCTGTGCTCTCGCGAAAACGCTGCGCCTGCGCGTCGTCTTCGAGCAGACGCGCCAAGAAGGCGTCGAACGCGACGGCGCCAGTAGTCTCTGGCGGATGTTGGCGCCCTAACAACACGAGCGTGCGGCGAGTTGAGGTTGCCTGCGTGGCGAAAGCGACGATCGGCGCGCCGTCAATGCTGCGCCCGATCTCGGTGCGCAGGAGACGCCGCTGCGCCACAGCGTCATTCCAGCGATCGAGCGCTTGGGCATTGGTCTCGATTGGTTGTGCTGCAACCACCGTCTCGCCGGAGGGAACAACCAGGCTGAACGCCACGCTCGCCTTGTCCGCGGCGGCGGTGACTGCGCTTTCGTCCAGCGCGCGCCAGGTTTGTCCATCGACGCTGACCTTCGGACGGTAGCGGTGCGTGCCGTCCACATAGCGCACCGAGATCTCTACGGAGCCCGGCGTCGCTGCGTGGATCTTGAAGGCATACCACGCACTGTCATTGATCGGACGCGTCTCGGGTTCGATACGCACATCGACCCGGCGTTCGTCAATGAACGTGCACGCGGCAGCGCGCGCTCGCTCGAAATCAACGGTGACCCTCAAGGCGGAGCTGGCGCAAAGCGGCTGCTCGGATGCATGCGCCGTCGCCGCGACGATCGCCAAGGCGGCGACCATCGCGGCGACGGACAGGCTGTAGGGGGCGCAGCGCACAGGCGCGGCGGGCCGTTAGAAGCTCAAGCGCAGTTGCGCGTACACTTCGCGGCCTTTGAGCCAATGGAACTCCGGCGAATAGCCGAGCGCGTCATCAACCAGCGGCGGTGGTTCGTCGAGGATATTGTTGATCCCGATGCGCAAGCGGGCCTGGTTGCCATCGCGCCTTCTCTCGGCGCCAAGGCGCACTTCGCCATAGGCGTTGACGCGATAGGCTTGCTTGACCTTCCAGAACTCGGGACGCCCATCGCCGTTGAAGTCCGGGTCGGCCGCGGTGTCGAAAAACTCTGAAACGTAGCGCACCGATGTGGACAGCGTGAGCGGGCCTTTCGACCAGCGCAGCGACGCCGTGTAGCGCCAGCGCGGATTGCCGTCGAGTTTGATGCGGTCCACCGCGAGCGTGTCGAATGCGCCGGCAAACGCTGGGTCACTCGCCAGGGCCGACAGCAGTTCGTTGCGCACCACGTCGAGCGAGTTCAGGTACGTCAATTCGAAATCGACATCGAACTCGCCGTAATTCCCGAAATCAAACCCGGCCGCGAGGCCGAAGTCATAGCCGTCTGCTTCTTGGCGATCGAGGTTGATGTAGGGGTCAACAACGAAGAGTACCTGGCCGGCCGCCGTGCGTTGATCGGTTGGGTTGGCGAGGTTCCACGCTGCGAAGGCGGCGATGTCGCCAGCCGTTGGCGCGGCGCGCACAACATTCGGGTTCGAGCTGCCATTGCGCCGCAGGAGGAAGTCGAGCGCCAAGGCTTCTTGGTCGCCAAACGCGCCGACAACGTCGGTTTGTTCAAAGCGCCAGTAGTCGAAGCTGAGGCGCAGGTCCTTGAGCCAGGGCAGGTCAATCGCCTTGCTGAAGTCGGCAATGGCGCCTGCGACGTAGGTTTCGGTGTCTTCGTTGCGCAGGTTCGGGTTCGATTGGCGCACCGAGGCGACATAGGCGTCGCCATTGGATTGCGCGTCGAGCGTGACGGGCGCGCGCCAGAAATCATCCACGCCGAGATTGAGGCGCGAGATGTCGCCGCGGTTCAGCTGCACGAGGTTCGGCACGCGGAAGCCTTGCGAATAGGCTGCGCGCACATTGAACCACTCTGTCGGGAAGTACGACAGGGCGATCTTGGGCTTCACGGCGCCGTCCTCGAGGTCGTCGAAGTACTCGCCGCGCACCGCCACCTGCATCGTCAGGTCGTGCGGGAACGCGCCCTGCCCGCGCCACAGCGGAATGAGCAATTCGCCAAACGCGGAATAGACATTGCGATCGCCGTCGCTGTCGCGCGTCGGGCTGACGCCGACGACGTCGGAAATGCCCGAGACGTTCGCCGTCGAGAAGATGATCGTGCCGTCGAGGCGCGGATCGCGATCTTCCTTGTAGGTTTCGTTCCGCCATTCCGCGCCGAACGCTGCGCCCACTGGGCCAGCCCAGGTGTTGAACGCTTCGCCGGTGGTGAACCGCGCGTCCCACGTCGTGAGCGAGGTTTCGCCTTGGTTGGTGCTGGAGATCCGCACGCGGTTCCATTGCTCTGCAGTGTTCGCGTTGGGGCCGCCGAACGGATTGATTGCGTCCGGCGTGCTGCGCGCCAGCTCAGCCTGCAACAGCGTCTTTGAAATCCGGTTGGTTTCGGTGTCCGTGGTCTTGTTGCTGGAGTGGGCCAGAGCGGTTTCCCACTCCCACACGCCAACTTCCCCGCGCAAGCCGCCAAGCGCGCGGTAGGTCGTGGTGTCGGTGAAGATGCCGCGCGGTCCGAGTTCCACAGGGCGCCATTGCTGAATCAGCACGTCGAGGCCGCTGGCTGGCACGTCAGCGGTATTGAGGCCGGCGATGCGGTTGGGGCTTCCAACTGCGCCGAAGGGGTTCCAGTGATTGCTCGCCGGAACGATTAGGAATGCGAGGCCGGAATCGAGCGGTTGCGGCGCCCGCGACGACGCGGTCTCCGCTTGATAGTACAATAGCTCGCCAAAGCCTTCGAGGTTGGCGCTGAAGTCATGCTCCACGACCGCGTAGGCGTTGAAGCGGTTCGCTTCAGAAATCAGCTGCCGCCCGAGCAACATTTCTTCCGAGCGGGTGATGTTCACGCCCTGATTGAGCGCGTTATTGGGCTGATAGTTGTTGAAGTCGTAGCGCAGGCCAACATCCAACGTGCTGTCGTCCAGGCCAACGCAGCCGTCTGGGCCGCGCGCGCCGAATTGCTGCAGCGTGCCGGTGAAGGCGCAAGGTTGGATGTGGAACACGCCTGACGTGTTGGTGAGGTTGGTTGTGCCGCGCCGCGCGCGCTGGCCGACGAATTGGTTGCCGTTGACAACGCGGCCAACAACAAACTCACCGAAAGGCGAGGCGGAGGAGGTGTTGCGGAAATCCGTGTTGGCGGTGGCATACGGGGTGTTCACGCCAAGGAAGCCGCGCTTGTCGACGGAGTTGAATTGGCCGTCCAACTCTGACGCATACAGCCCGTTGCGCTGATAGTAGGACGCGATCCCGAGGATGCGCGTGCGCCCCTCGTTAAGCTCAAATCCGTGGGCGATATCGACGCTTTCTTCGCCGTGGCGCGTTTCCAGAACGCGCGCGCCGCGCACCGTGAAGCGTGTGCCGTCCGTGCCCGCATCGAGGATCGTGTTGACCACGCCGGCTGTTGCGTCGGCGCCGTACAGTGCGGAGGCTCCATCCCGGAGCACTTCAAAGCGATCAACGCCCGCGGATGGGAAGGCGTTCACATTCACGACCTGACGTGGCGTTGAGCCGATGTCTTGATTGACGGCATGTGCGGCGATGCGTCGGCCGTTCAACAGAACAAGTGTGTTGCCGGTGCCCAGGCCGCGGAGATTAACGGTCGCGATGTCTCCGCGCGCGTCGTTGGGGCCGTCGGCGGCGCCGTTGATTTCAAATGTGCCAGCCTGCGCGAGGTTTTCGAGCAGTTCGCCGGTCGAGGATTGGCCGAGCGAGTCGATCTGGTCGCGGCCGATGATCGAGACAGCGATGGCGCCGCTGTCGGTGGCGCCGCGGATCGCCGATCCGGTCACCACGATTTCTGGGCCGACATCGGCTGGATCATCTTGGTCTGCCGGGGCCGCTGGTTGGCCGGTGGGCGTTGGCGGCGTAGTCTGCGCCTGTCCATGGGCGGGCAGAAGCCCGAGCAACATCATTGCGCCCGCTAAAGTCGCGCCGCCTGAACGGTCCCGTTTCATCGTATTTCCTCCCAACGATAGTGGTAAGTATTGAGCGCCTGTCACACTGCGACAAGGCGGCCCGCTTCGGGGCGCAACCCCCTGACTTAAAATCGTTTTTTCGCCACCACCCTTGGCGCGCGCGGATTCGCGCGTCGCAAAGATTTATCAATTCTGTGCGGTATTTCGCACAAGGTGCTGCCGCCGTCGATCGCCACGGCAGCGGAGTCCGCGGGCGTGGCGTCCATTGTGAAGAGGGTTTGGTGAGGCGCGCTTGCAGTATAAGTGTTCCCCGGCGTGCAATTTTGACCCCTTCGTTGGGGTGATCGGCGTCGAAAAATGACCCCTCATCCTTTTCTGTCATGCGCGATCGCTGGGCGTGAGAGCAGCGATCGGGATCAGGATGCACGGCGTGGACAAGCGGGTGGAAGTGCGTGCGGCGTACGCCGCCGGTAAGAAGATCAAACAGATCGTAAAGGAGCTTGAGGTGTCGCGCGGCTTTGCGCGCAGCGTCATTCGCGCGGAGACGGCGGATGCGACTTATGCGAAACGCCAGCGCCAACCGATGCCGAAAATGGCAGAACTCGCAGCGCGGCTAGAGGCGATGCTGGAAGCGGATGCGACGCGGCCGAAGAAAGACCGATTGAGGCTGACGCGCATCTTCGATCTGCCGCAACGTGAGGGCTATTCGGGCGGCTATGACGCAGTACGTCGCTTCGCGCTGAAATGGCAGTCGCAGACCAAGCCGACGCCGCCGGCAAGCGCGTTTATCCCGCTGTCATTTGCACCGGGCG